>CACZTA010000360.1 GCA_902783935.1 uncultured Lachnospiraceae bacterium
CCGGCATCAGAAATCTTTAACAAACCGTCCGCCGCAGACCCCGCACCTGTAAAGACTATAATTCTTCGTGAACTTGCACTCCCGCTGTTTCGTTACGACCTGTCCGCATACCGCACAGTGATATCTGTGGAGGACCCTGGCTTCTTCTTCAGGCGGAAGGCCTTTCTCTTCATTGGAATTAATCCGCTTGACATTTGCGTGGAGCCTGCTGTTCACATATTCCGCATAATACTTCCACATCGCGCCGTGGTTACCGCATAAAGGGCACGTATGCAGCAGCTCGTGAAGAATCGTGTCCCTCAGGCCTTCTCTCGTTTCTTCTCCGAGAAGTCTGTCGGAAATGCTGATATGAAAGCCGTCTGCCTCCTGCCTGCACTGTCCCCAGCGCTTGCGTGCCCGCGTATTCACACGGACTTCCGCGACATGTCCGACAGGAATGCCGATCGCCCTCAGCTCCTCTTCACATTCCTTTACTGCCTGAAAAAGATAATCTGCCTGTTTCTGTTGATTTCCGTCTGCCCCAGTCTGTCTGTTCAATTTTTTCTGTCCTTCCGAGTTAGTCTGCTGATGATGGGTTTCACTCATGAAAGCCGCATCGGATGATTAATTCTGCCTGCAAGAAAACCTGCGCCGAACCCGTTGTCGATATTCACGACGGATACCCCGCTCGCACAGCTGTTCAGCATCGATAAAAGTGCCGCGATTCCGTGGAATGATGCGCCGTAACCGACGCTTGTCGGAACTGCAATCACCGGGCAGTCAACCAGACCTCCGATGACGCTTGCAAGCGCACCTTCCATTCCCGCAATGGCGATGACAACGGATGCGCTCATCAGTTCATCTGAATGGGAAAGCAGCCTGTGGAGGCCGGCTACTCCCACATCATACAGGCGTGTGACCTTGTTTCCGCAGTATTCCGCTGTGAGCGCTGCCTCTTCCGCGACCGGAATGTCACTCGTTCCGCCTGTGGCAACGATAACCGTCCCGAGTCCGTCCGGTTCCGGCATACCGCCGATGAGGCCGATCCGCGCCTGTCCGAAATATTCAAAATCTGTATTTCCCCGAAGGGTTTCCGCTTTTTCAGGATCAAGTCTCGTGATAAGGATCCGGTCCTGTCCGCGCGCCTTCATGACAGTGATAATGCCGCTGATCTGTTCTGCTGTCTTCCCCGCGCCGTAGATCACTTCCGCCTGTCCCTGCCTGATCTTCCTGTGAAGGTCGATCTTGGCAAAACCCATATCGACAAACGGCTCTCTTCTGATCTGCAGTTCGGCTTCTTCGATGCTCACGCTGCCGTCACGGACGCCTGCAAGAAGCGCCCTGATATCACTTCCCATGTTGAATTCCTCCGCCTGCTTTTTACCTTTTGCTCCCGGTAAGCGACTCCGGCAGCACCTCATTCAGGCTCCCTGTCCTGTAACCGGTGAGATCTACCGCCGTATAGGAAAAGCCGATTTCCCTGAAGCGTTCTGCTGTCATTTCCCTGAAGCCGCTCTCAGCAAAACGGGAAATGAGGTGCGGTTCCACCTCAATCCTCGCGAGTGTCCCGTGTACTCTTACACGCAGCTGTCCGAAACCGGACTCGCGCAGGAACTGTTCCGCGCGCTCAGCCATGGACAGTTTCTCCGGCGTAATCCGCTCCCCGTAAGGGATCCGGGATGCGAGACACGCGTAAGAGGGCTTTTCCGAAACAGCGAGTCCGAGGCCGGCCGCCAGTGCCCGTATGTCCCGCTTTGAAAACCCTGCCTCAAGCAGAGGGCTCCTTATGCCGAGCTCCATGAGGGCCTTCTTCCCCGGCCTGTAGTCGGCGAGGTCGTCTTTATTCGATCCCTCACACAGGACACTGTATCCTTCAGAAGCAGCAGCCGCCAGCATCTGCGTAAACAGCGCCTTCTTGCACAGATAGCAGCGGTCAGGCGGATTCTCCGGAAAGCCCGGCACAGCCATCACATCCGGTCTGACCAGACACTGCCGGATTCCTCTCTCCTCACAGAAGGCTGCCGCTTCTTCCTGCTCCTTCGACGGAAACAGCTCCGATACGGCCGTCACCGCGAAAACACGTCTGCACACGGTCCCCGCCACATGCAGAAGCAGGGCGGAATCCACCCCGCCCGAAAAAGCCACCGCCGTCTCTCCGATCTCCGTCAGGATTTCCCGGAGATGATCATATTTTAAATGAAGCTCCTGATCCATATCCTTCCTTCAGTCCGTCCGGACTCCGACCGTCCCGTCTTCTTCAAAGAATACCTGCCCCCCGGAGATTCTCTCCATGTGGTCCAGAATCTGCTTCTTCTCTGCAGGGTCTTCCGAAAGGGACGTATAAAGGGAATACTGCGTACAGGGGAGAAACCGCGTCCGCGCAAGCGTGACAGGCTCTTCCTCTGAAAAAGGAACATGAAGCGTAAGCTCCGCCATCCCGGAATAAAGCGGCTTTTCATTAAACCAGAAATTTCCGAGACTGTAGAAGACAGGCGCCTCCCCGATCATGTTGATCCCCTGGAGGCAGTGCGTGTGCGTCCCGATGACGGCATCTGCTCCCGCTTCCACCATCTTTTCCGCGAGTTCCCTCTGATTCTGCCGGTACTGCTCTTCGTATTCCATTCCCCAGTGAATGCTGGCGATGACAAAATCGTTCTCCTCTGCCGCGGTCCGGATGACCTCCAGATAGGCGGAGGGATCATAACACTCCAGGACGCCGGGCAGATTTTCCGCGGCTGCGCGCGTATGAATCGCCCGCTCGTACTGCTCGCCGGCCGTCGCTGCCGTAAATGCAATCCGCCTTCCGTTGATGATGAAGACATAGGGCTCCGACGCTTCCGAGATGTCCCGCCCCGCTCCTGTGAAGGGCATCCCCGCCTCACCGAGCGCCGCAAGCGTATCAAGCAGTGCTTCCTCCCCGTAATCAAACACGTGATTATTGGCCAGAAGCACCAGGTCCGCACCGATTTCACTGAGGAACCCGACCCGCGACGGATCTGCCCGGAAATGATAGGACTTCTCCACCGGCGTTCCGCGGGTGCTGTAAGTAAACTCATTATTGACCATAAAGAAATCAAATCCCCGCATCCGGCGGAGGCACGCTTCTGAAAAAACGCCTTCTGCCGTCCCCCCGGACTGATCGAGATACTTTGTGGTCGGCCAGTTCTCGTCGAGATTGATATCCCCCGCAAAACCGATCCTGACGGAGAGACCTGGCGCAGTCCCGTCTTCTGCCCCCTGCACGGAAGCCGAGGCCAGAACCAGAAGCAGGACGGGTATCAGTCTTATAATCCTACTTTTCAAAGACTTCCAGCACCTCCAGCAGCGGTTTCAGAATTCTTGCGAGGCTGGCAATCGACTGGTTGAGGCTGTCAAAATCCACGCTGTTGAAATTATCGATGGCCGTGCTGATGGCGGCTTCATTCTCCAGAATCACGCTGTCGGCGTCCTGCACGAATATATTGATCCCGCTTAAGGAGCTCTGCGCCTGCTCAATCAGGGAATCCACCTGTACCATCGTGCTGTCCACCTGTTTCACCGTCTTGAAAAACCGCGGGACAAGCACGGCAAAAATAATGATGAGGATGGCCAGCAGCGCACATTCGGCAAATGCGATGATCCGAGAAAGCCGGATATCGTGCTCCTGGCGCTCGATCATCTTCCTCAGAAGCACGGTCTGTTCGGCGTCCGTCATTTTTTTCAGATCGTCGGCCTGCACCGGAAGATCGTAAATATCTTCATTTTTCATAGACTGCTCTCCTTGATGAGGCTCCTTCTCAACGTTCTGACCGGTCCCGTCTGATCACTTCCGTCAGGATCGTGGTCGATACGCCGGGGGTGTGCGGCAGGAAGACGACGTCTACGCCCACTTCCGACAGTTTTTCCATGATCCGGTTATAAAGATCGGATGACTTCCAGTCGTCGCCATGGAATAAAGCATCAAAGTGATACTTCTCCCACGCGGCATATTTGTCCATGGAAGTCTGTACGACGACCTGGTCCACATAGCGGATCGCACCCACGATCTCCATCCGGTCCTCCAGCGGAACGACCGGTGTCTTGTGCTTGTATTCTTCCACGAGCTCGTCGGTACTGACGCCGACAATCAGGTAGTCGCACTGTTCCTTCGCCCTCTTCAGGATCGCCAGATGGCCGATATGGAACATGTCATAGACCCCTGTTGTATAGCCGACTCTGTATTTCTTTTTTTTCGTTTCTGCCATCAGTGATTGTCCTTTGATGAAAAGTATTCAAGGTAAGAGCGGGAGGCATCAAAGATCATGCCGCCATGAGTCGCGTTCCCCCTGACCGGTGTTTTCCAGTCACCGTAGAACTGTTCCAGGATTCCCAGGTAACCCCCGGGTACCGGGATCGTGAGCATTTCAAACGGAAGATACTCAGTCGTATCAAAATAAGACCGTTTCCACACGCGCCGCTTCCTGTTTTTTTCGCTGCGCGGCACCTCAAAAAACTTGGCGACCCGCTCCGTCGGCTGGCTGCTGTATTCCGATACGGTTTTCTCATACTCACGGTAAAAGGCACTGCTCTTATCAAGAAATTTAGCGGGGCCCGTCAGCAGTCCGTGCACGATCCCTTTGGCCGCGCCTCTCAGGGCACTGCTGCTGTCCTCCACATACCTGTCCCCGTACCTGGCACTCTCTTTCGCTTTTGCGAGCAGGATCTCCGCCTTCTCCAGCTGTACTTCAAAGAGCATGTTATCATCCGGTACGCCGTCGATCGGGAAGATATCCAGGAAGATTCCCTGATTAAACCGGAAACGGTAGGGTTCCTCCGATTTCCGGATGCCGGTGGTCAGGCTGTTGCGGAGCTGCGCATGTCCGCGCAGCGTCCCCGGATCCGTCCACTGTGTCTGGAAGAAATACGGGTGCTTAAACTCCTTCGGGCCGATCTCCTCAAGGCGCTCATACTGGTCACGCATCATCATGACATCGATGTCATCGTCCCAGGGGATATACCCTTTGTGGCGGACCGCACCGAGGATCGTCCCCGCATCCGCATAATATTTAATGCCGTGCCGGTCGCATACCCGCATAAACTCCATGAGGAGGTCCAGCTCGACCGCCCAGACCTCTTTCATTTCCGCCGATACTGTATATCCCTCCCGGGTTTCCTCCTCCAGAAAATGCTCCGGAAGCTCCAGCTTCAGCTTTACCATCTGATCTGCATCCCTTCTTAGATTATTACTCTGGTATTCTATCACAGGCTGACCGCTTTTCACAACAGGACTACATGCGGAATACCGTACGGTTCTCTCCGGAAGCCGGAGCCAGCGAGGCATCCGCCCCCGTTCTCACGCTGCGGGACAGGCCGTACATCCGGAAAGAACAGATCGTATGCCTCGGATCCGCTTTATCCGTAAGGGGCCCGTCATCTCTCACAATCACCTGGAACGAACGGCCGCCCGTTATGGTGCAGTCGATCCGGAAGGGCACACCCTCTTCGGCAGCACGCCCGCATATGCCGGCAAGAAGATCCCGGAGCAGCTGGAGAATTCTGTACTGTTCATAATCCGGAACCTTCTCTTTTCTGAGGAATACTTCCGCTCTGGCTGTCATGACATCCGTGTCCTCCGGAAGCGCCCTGCAAATCTCATAAAACTGACGGCTGCAGTTTGTCCGGTCAAGAAGCAGCCAGCCGCTGCGGTTTCCTCCGCTGCGCCCTGTTCTGAAACGGACGGCGGCCGCCGTGACAGGCAGCGCCAGGAAAGCCGCTGCGCCCGCACCTGTCCAGATGCCGTTGACCCCGCCGAGCCGCACCCCTGCGCCGGCACAGATCACCGGCAGGATGAGGAGCGCTGTCACCCGGAGAAAGCGGGCAGTCCCTTCTTCGCCCGATGCCCGGTAATAACCGGCAAAAAACACTGCTGTACAGTAAAAAACAGAAAACGGGGCGAGGAGACGGACCGCCGTAACACCG
>CACZTA010000361.1 GCA_902783935.1 uncultured Lachnospiraceae bacterium
GAAGCAGCCGGCCTCGCTGCCGTGAGCATCATTATCTGGCGGACGATCGCCGACTCCTGCGCCGCAGGAGAACTGGTGAGCAATTACAAGGGATTCTGGGAAATCCTTCCGTTTCTGTACGGCACAGGGGTGTTTGTCTTCGTGAAGGGGACAGGGGGAAAGCTGATGCGGCATGCGCCCGTGAAGACATTCATAAACGCGGTGCAGCCATACACATTCAGCGTTTATCTGATTCACTGGTATGTGATGGAGGCGTTAGAGAAATATTTGCCGATCAATTCCTTCAGCATAATCTACCGGGTTTTCGGACCGTTCGTTATCTTTGCCCTCAGCTGTGCGGCCGCCGCGGGCATCCGCAGGCTTCCGGGAGGGAGACGGATTCTCCCGTGACGCCTTTTCGGGCACTTTTCGCGGCGATCTCCGCTTCTGTTCCGGCCACAAGACCGGATTTTTCCAATCTTAAAAGAACTTTGCAAAAGCTGCCTGAGGCTTAATAGAGATGAGCGACTCTGGCATAAACCTTTCTGAAGTCGACACGGCACTCCCCCTCTGATATGGCGACAGGAACGACGTCATCAAAAGTGTATATCAGAATCGTGCTCTCCTTATCGAAGAGATAGACTGCGACTGTTTTATCCGGAGGATTGATAATCCAGTATTCCCTGACCCCACATTTTTGGTAGAGATTCAGTTTCGTCAGCAAGTCGATGGAACTGGTCGACGGGGACAGTATTTCAATGATAAAATCCGGTGCCCCTTTATAGGAACCCGGGTTTTCCTTTTCCGGATGACAGTGGATGTAGAGATCCGGCTGAACGACTGTACGCCTGTCTTCAGTCAGTTCGACATCGGAAGGTGACATGTAGAGATAGCAACGCCCGGCATGTTTATCCACACAGGAGATAAGCTGGGCTCCGAGACCGACAAGGATCCCCTGATGGATTCTTGAGGGTGCTGCCATCTCGATGAACCTGCCTTCGATCAGTTCCACTCTCGGGCAGTCAGCGGGCAGCGAATAATAGTCGTCTGCAGTATAATTATCCGGTCTGCGGAATGCATAGGCGGAACCGGGTTCCTGTACAGCAGCTGCAGAGGGCAGGCTGTCTGAGCAAAAGAAAGAGGAGGATTGCCGGTATAATTTCGAGAAGTACGCTTCCAGCTTACAGATTGTTGCATAGCGCGGAGACGAAGTAGTACCTCCAAACACTTTTTGAACAGTCCCCAGAGGAACACCGGAACCTTCGGCGACCATCTCGTTTGTGAGCCCAAGCAGGGTTTTTCTTCTCTTCATTTCATCAATTGTCATATGAGAGCCTCCTTATTAAGAGCACATCGGTGTTTCTGATAAGGCGTACTGACAGAGAAGCTTCTTTCGCTGTTTATATTATAGGCTCACAAAGCTCCAATGTAAATCCAAATAAATTCCAATAATGGAATCATCGCCTTAAACTGAATATGTCCCCGAGAACCAGCGCACGGGCATCTGTATAATGCCCGATATACCGGGTTTCAGCTACCGGTACGTATCCGGGAACAATATCAAGAACCAGCTCATCGATGGAGGGCTTCAGCTTCTCCCGTTCCATTTCTGTAAAGGTTCCGAGAATTACCCCGTTCACCTGGTCAAATACACCCATCTGGCGGTACTGCTCCAGTGCGGTCATTATCTTGAAGGGGCCGCCTCCGAGAGATTCCAGAAGCAGGATGCTTCCGTTCAAATCCGGCCAGTATTCCGTTCCCGCGAGTTTCAGGAAACAGCGGATATTTCCGCCGAGGACACGTCCTTCCATACGGCTGCCGCGGAGAAACTGCAGATGCAGGTCATCGGGAAGAATCCGGCCCGGGAGAACACATTCTCGAAAATACCTTGTCTGTTCATCCGCGTGGCCGTACAGGATATTACGCACCTGATAGTTAACGGCCGCCCTCCCGGTTTTCGCGATGATCCCGTTGATAATCGTGGTCAGATCGCTGTATCCGAAAAACAGAGCCCGGCTTTTCCGGATCACATTATAGTCAAGATGCGGAAGGACAAAATTCGCCAGATCTCCGCCGGAGACATCAAAAATATAATCAAACTCAGGATTCCTGAAACAGTCAGTCAGCAGCTGTGCTTTTTCAGCCGGAGAAGCCGGAGTTTCATCGAAAAAACCGCTGATCATTTCGGCTATCAGGCCTTCCGCCAGCAGTTTTTCTTTCAGTACATGGATTTCCTGTATACGTTCCGTCGAAAGAGGGTCGGAACAGGCGACAAGGGCTGCTTTTTTCATCATGTTCATACATCTCCTCCGTTTTTTCATTTCCTGACATTTTATCAGCCGGCTCAGTACCGGGTAAAGATACTTTGGAAAGAGGCTCTATTGACTTAGCCGTACGGCGAATAGTATAATAATCCCATCAATAATTCGCCGTACGGCTAAATAATTAGTTCTGCCGACGTGATTTCGCCGTATGGCGGAAAACAGGCTTCTATAGTAAAAAGCGGAGAAAACATGATTACAGATGCGAATTCTTTCGGCCGGGCTCTGCGCGACCGCCGCAAACAGCTGGGGTACACGCAGGCTTTTATTTCCGAATTCAGCGGTTTCAGTGTGAGCTTCATCTCTGACCTGGAGAACGGGAAGAGTACGGCCGAACTTGGCAAAGCGATCTATCTGGCGAATCTTCTGGGGCTTGACTGCAGCCTGACGCCGAGAGGCTGTTAGGGAGGCGGCATTCTAATGAGAAAGCTTCTTGTGAGTATCGAGTGCCGGGGCCGGCAGGTGCAGGCGGGGTTTCTGACAGGGGACTCACCGGAGGAAGCGCGCTTCCGGTATTCTGATACATATCTGGAGAACAGCATGACGCCCATCTCCATCAGCCTTCCGCTGAGGGAGGATACTTTTTCGGCAGCAGAGACTGCCGCTTTTTTTGACGGCCTTCTGCCGGAAGGGTTTACGCGCCGCACGGTGGCGAAATGGCTCCATGCGGATGAGAGAGATTATCTGTCCATTCTGCATGACCTGGGGCGCGAGTGTCTGGGGGCGGTCTGCATTACCGAAGAAGGAGAGGAGCCCGGGGCATCTTATGAGCGGATCTCGGAGGAGCAGGTCCGCAAGCTGGCGGCAGAAGGGGCTGTCAGGTCGGCGGAGATGGTCACTAAAGCCCATCTCTCTCTGACGGGCGCCTCCGGAAAAGCCGGCCTTTATTATGACGCACCAAATGATGCCTGGTATCTTCCGCGGGGAACTGCGCCCAGCACGCACATCGTCAAACAGAGCCATGTCCGTCTGGAAGCAATTGTGACAAATGAAATGCTGTCCCTGCTCACCGCTGCCCGCTGCGGAATTCCGACTGCTGAAAACTTTATCGTCAATATGGGAAAAGGCCGGGACCCGGATGTCCTTTTCGCCGCCAGACGGTATGACCGCCAGCTCGGACCGGATAATCCGAAGATCGACGGGCTTCCCCGGCCCTTCCGGCTCCATCAGGAGGATTTTGCACAGGCGATGGGCATTCCCGCTTCGGCAAAGTATGAGAAAGAACCGGGTGATTATCTGGGAAGAATGTTCGACATCCTGAGAACATATTCGGCTGATCCGGTGACGGACCAGCTGGCACTCTGGAGCACTCTGGTCTTTGATTATCTGATCGGCAATACAGACGCTCATATCAAAAACTTCTCCCTGCTCTACGGCAGTGATCTGAAAACGATCCGTCTGGCGCCCGCGTATGACATCGTCAGCACTGCCGTCTACAAAGAAAGTACGCGGGATATGGCGTTCCACATAGGCGGGGTTTCTTCTCTCGATGAGATCACGCGGGATTCCTTCCGGCTGGCGGCGTCGGAAGCCGGTATCGGCGAGCGGATGGCCATGCGCTGCTTCGATGTCATGGCCGGGAAATTCAGACAGGCGCTGGGAGAATCGACGAAGGAACTGGCGGATGCAGGGTTCGGCAAGGCGGAAGAAATCGAAAAGAGAATCCTTAAAACCGGGGGCATTCATACGATAGAATGAAAATTATGCAGACAGAACACTTTCAATATCTGAAACTGGAAATATACATTCCCGAATCCCATCTTCCGGCACTGCAGTCCGCGCTGCAGGAGCAGGATGCCGGCCATATCGGCAATTACGACAGCTGTCTTTCTTACAGCAAAGTGACAAGTACCTGGCGCCCGCTGACAGGGACCTCTCCCTATAACGGGGAGGAAGGGGAACTCAGCTGTGAGGAAGAACTGAAGGTTGAGGTGACAATCCGCGCCGGCCAGCTGGAGGATGTCATGAACGCGGTGCGGACTGTTCACCCCTATGAAGAGCCGGTCGTCAATGTGCTGCCGCTCTATTCCACGATGCGGGACTACCTTTGATGTTTATGTCTTACAAATAATACTATCTTTTCAAGCGCATGCAGGCAGCAGCCCTGTGTGCGTTTTTTTGATCAGGATTTGCAGTTCGTCCTGAAAAACATGTCATCTGTCTGATAACCGGTTCATTATGAACATTACCGGATATACTCATAATCAGTAAAACACTTAACCGCAGGGAGGGAAGAAGTAATGAAAAAATATAGAAATATCAGGAA
>CACZTA010000362.1 GCA_902783935.1 uncultured Lachnospiraceae bacterium
CAGCTCCTGATCAGGATGCATGAAGAGACCGGCATCCCTCTCGTCTGCACGAACGATATTCATTATACGAGGGCGGAGGATGCGGATTCACACGACATCCTCCTGTGTATCCAGACGCAGAAGAAAGTCACGGACGAAGACCGCATGCGCTATGAGGGCGGACAGTATTACGTCAAGTCCGAAGACGAAATGCGCAGGCTGTTCGGCTATATCCCCGAAGCGCTGGAAAACACGGTGAAGATCGCTGACCGCTGCTCGGTCAACATCGTTTTCGGGGAGAGAAAGATCCCTGCTTATGATGTGCCGGGCGGGCAAAGCGCCTGGGACTATCTGAATGATCTCTGCGAAGCGGGCATGCGCCGGAATTACGGGGATGCCTACGCGGAAGAGCGGCCGGAGCTGAAAGAACGGCTCAGGTATGAACTGGACACGATCCGGGACATGGGGTTCGTCGACTACTTTCTGATCGTCTGGGACTATGTCCGGTTTGCGAAAGAAAACGATATTATCGTCGGTCCCGGGAGAGGATCCGCGGCCGGTTCGATCGTGTCCTATTCACTCGGGATCACTGAGCTCGATCCGGTAAAATACAGCCTGCTGTTTGAGCGGTTCCTGAATCCGGAGAGAATCTCCATGCCTGATATCGACGTGGACTTCTGCTTCGAGCGGAGGCAGGAAGTGATCGATTATGTGGTCCGGAAATACGGGCGGGACCGCGTCGTACAGATCATCACTTTCGGCACGATGGCCGCGCGCGGCGTTATCCGCGATGTCGGACGTGCGCTTGACATGCCTTACAGCGAATGCGACCGGATCGCCAAGATGATTCCGCGGGAACTGAATATCACGCTGGAGAAAGCCCTGACGATGAATCCGGACCTCCGGAAAGAATATGAAGAAAAACAGGAGATCCGTTATCTGATCGACATGTCCATGCGCCTTGAGGGACTGCCGAGGAATTCTTCCATGCACGCGGCCGGAGTCGTGATCTCCGGGAAGCCTGTCGCAGAGTATGTCCCGCTTTCGCGGGCGCAGGACGGGTCTGTCACCACGCAGTATACGATGACGACGCTGGAAGAGCTGGGCCTTCTGAAGATGGACTTCCTGGGGCTCAGGACACTGACTGTGATCCAGAATGCCGTCAGGCTCGTGAACAGCGGCCGGACGGAGGAGCAGGGCCTGCTGGACCTGAATAAAGTTGACTATAATGATCCGGCGGTCATGGAGATGATCGGCAGGGGGAAGTGTGAAGGCGTCTTCCAGCTGGAGAGCTCGGGCATGAAGTCTTTCATGAAAGAACTGAAGCCGAAATCACTTGAAGACATCATCGCGGGAATCGCACTCTACCGGCCGGGTCCGATGGACTTCATTCCCCGGTATATCAGGGGGAAAGAACATCCGGAGACCGTCACGTATGATACGCCGCTCATGGAACCTATCCTGAGGCCCACTTACGGCTGCATTGTGTACCAGGAGCAGGTCATGCAGATCGTGCGGGAGCTTGGCGGGTACAGTATGGGCCGCTCGGACCTTGTGCGCCGCGCCATGTCCAAGAAGAAAGAGAAGGTCATGGCGGAGGAACGCCGGAATTTTATTTTCGGCAATGCAGCCGAAGGCGTTCCGGGGTGCGTCGCAAACGGGATTCCGGAGGCGGTGGCGAACCACATCTTTGACGAGATGACGGACTTCGCGAAGTATGCATTTAATAAATCCCATGCGGCGGCGTATGCGGTGGTTTCTTTCCAGACGGCGTATCTGAAGCATTATTATCCGGTGGAATATATGGCGGCGCTCCTGACGTCGGTCATCGATAACCCGGATAAATGTGCGGAGTATCTGATGTACTGCCGTTCTGCCGGCATCGGGATCCTGCAGCCGTCCGTCAATGAGGGCGAGGGCCGGTTTACCGCCGAAAACGGCGCGATCCGGTGCGGTATGTATGCCATCAAATCCGTCGGGCGCGGCGTGATCGACCATATTGTGGAGGAGAGACAGGCAAACGGCCCGTATCTCTCCATCAGGGACCTGATCACGAGGACCTACGGAAGAGAATTGAATAAAAGGGCGGTTGAAAACCTGATCAAGGGCGGCGCCCTGGACTGCTTCGGGGGAACGAGGAAACAGATGATGCTCGTGAGCCCCATGATCATGGACCAGGCAGCTTACGAGACGAAAGAGATGATCACCGGCCAGATGTCGATCTTCGACCTGATGGCGCCGGAGATGAAAAAAGCTTATGAGGTTCAGCTGCCGGAGGTGGGGGAATACACAAGGGAGACGCTGCTCTCTTTTGAGAAGGATGTGCTCGGTATCTACCTGAGCGGCCATCCGTTGGAAGAGTACGAGGATCTGTGGAAGAGCCGGATCACGGCGACGGCTGCGGACTTCGCCGTCAATGAAGAGACGGGATTCCCGGCTGTCCGGAATGATGAATACCGGGTCATCGGCGGCATGATTGTCGGAAAAACCATAAAATATACAAAAACAAATCGTATAATGGCTTTTATCACACTGGAAGACCTGCTGGGATCTGTCGAGGTCCTGGTCTTCCCGAAGGTCTATGACC
>CACZTA010000363.1 GCA_902783935.1 uncultured Lachnospiraceae bacterium
ATCGAAGATCTGGCGGCAGGAGAAAGAGAATTCAAATAAGCGGGAGGCCATTGAGTTATGCTGTTTAAAATGATCCGCGGTGTGCTTTTTCATCAGAGGGGGAAAATGATGCTTATCGCCTTTACGATTGCGCTGGGCGCCTCTCTGGCCACCGGTATGCTGAACGTCATGTGGGATGTCGGAGACAAGGTCAATCAGGAGCTGAAGACGTACGGCGCCAATATCATCGTGAAGCCGAAAGATTCCTCCCTGCTGTCGGAGATTTACGACGCCGGGGAGGGGGAACAGCTGAGCGTGAGTTATCTGAATGAAGAGGACCTGCCGAAGCTGAAGACTATCTTCTGGGCATTTAATATCGTTGATTTTACGCCGTTCCTTGAGACGGAAGTGACACTTCCGGACGGAACGGCTGCGAAGACATCCGGTACCTGGTTCAACCATCACCTGTCGCTGCCCACCGGCGAAGAACTGGATGCCGGCATCACAGACATGCGTTCCTGGTGGGATATCACGGAAGGCGCCTGGCTGAACGAAAGTACTGATTCGGCAGCTTCTTCCGTGATGGCAGGGACACTGCTTGCCCAACAGGAAGGGTGGAAAGTCGGCGATGAGGTTGTCCTTACGGGAACTGCAGCGGAAAAAACCGTGACCATTGCCGGGATCTTCGACTCAGGCGGAGACGAGGATATGCAGATATTTGCCCCGCTTGACATGGTCCAGGAGCTGACAGACAGGGATGGGAAAGTTTCCCAGGTGGAAGTCTCCGCTCTTACGACACCGGATAATGACCTGGCCAGACGCGCAGCGAGAAATCCGTCTGCTCTCAGCAGCCGCGATTATGAGACCTGGTACTGCACCGCCTATGTCAGTGCGATCTGCTACCAGATTCAGGAAGCCATCCCGGGTTCCGCGGCTTCGGCTGTGCGCCAGGTGGCGGAGAGCGAAGGGGCGATCCTCGACAAAACCCGCCTCCTGATGATCCTGATCACAGCTCTGAGCCTGATCGGGGCGGCACTTGGAATCAGCAACCTTGTGACAGCCAGTGTGATGGAGCGTGCGAAGGAGATCGGCCTTCTGAAAGCGATCGGTGCGAGGGACGGTTCCATTACCGGCGTTATTATGGTCGAAATCCTGGTGACGGCGCTGCTCGGCGGGGTTGCCGGTTATTTCATGGGATTCGGATTTGCCCAGCTGATCGGCCGGAGCGTGTTTGGCTCGGCGATCGAGATGAAGGCAATTGTTATTCCGATTGTAGCGGCGCTGATTGCCCTGGTGACGATCGCCGGCAGTCTCCCGGCGATCCGCATGGTATTGAGACTCAGACCCGCTGAAGTGCTGCATGGAGGACAATAAGCGATGACAAAACGAAAAATGTTCCTGCGCATGATAACCGCATCGCTGCTGAGACGGCGCTCGCGCATGCTGATTGCCCTGCTTTCCATAGCGGTGGGAGCAACGATCCTGTCAGGCCTCGTCACGATCTATTATGATGTGCCCAGGCAGATGGGAGCGCAGTTCCGTTCCTACGGTGCCAATATGATCCTTCTGCCGGAAGGGGAGACGGCCATGACGGAGGACAGCCTCAGTGATGCCCTCGGCACGATCCCGGAATCGGAACTTGTCGGTGCGACTCCTTACCGGTATGTGAGACTGGATATGCCGTCCAGGCAGCAGTCTTTCACCGGGGCGGGGACGGATTTTGCCCAGGTTCAGAAAACAAGTCCCTATTTCAGCGTGGAGGGGGAATACCCCGCGAATTCGAGGGAGATCCTTGTGGGAAAGGAAATCGCGGAGACCATCGGCGTCAAGGTGGGAAGTTCCGTGGAACTCTCCTATAAACCTTCAAATATGTCAGCCGGGGACGCTTCGGCAGACAGGACGGCCGGCGCTTCCCTGACAGGGAGTGCGGAAGGTTTCAACAATGCGTTCCTGACAGCGGACGTCGTGCTCGACGACGAGGGGAAAATCGCGTCGATTGAGGTGGATGCATCTTCGCAGACACCGGAGATCGGTTCGATGGTCGGGACAGATATAGCGTTTCTGGACCAGTTTATCGGGAAGACCCTTCCTCTTAAGGCCGATGAAATTGATGCGGTCACCGGCGCCACGATCTCCTCGCAGGCAGTGGTGAGCGCCGTTAATAATGCGGTTTCTTCTGAAAAGGCTTCCTCCGCCGGGAATGCGGAGCATTTCACTGTGGCGGGGATCCTGTCCACCGGCGGAGAAGAAGAGTCTTATATCTACATGGCAATGAAAGACATGCAGCGGCTGACGGAGGAAGATACGCTGGATGTGGCGGAACTGTCTGTCTCAGCCGGTGCGGATGAGCTGGAAGCCTATTCGGAGGCGATCACACAATCGGGCAATGGTGTGAAAGCCCGTCTGGTCAAGCGCGTGACCCGGTCGGAAGCCTCTGTCCTCGGCAAACTTCAGGCACTGGTCTTTCTTGTGACCGTCGTGGTGCTGCTGCTGACGATGATCTGCGTATCCACGACCATGATGGCGGTTGTATCGGAGAGACGGCGGGAGATCGGCTTGAGAAAAGCACTCGGCGCCTCAGACCAGTCGATCCGGAGCGAATTTCTGGGAGAAGGCATGTTCCTCGGCGGCCTCGGAGGGATTCTGGGGGCGATACTGGGCTTTGTATTTGCCCAGGTGGTCAGCATCAATGTGTTCGGCTCGTCGATCACATTCCAGCCGCTGCTGCTTCCGGTCACGATCATCGCATCTATGGCAATTGCGGCTGCTTCCTGCCAGCTGCCCATCAAGCGGGCTGTGGTGATCGATCCCGCGATTGTGCTGAAAGGAGAGTAAGAGATGGCACTGCTTGAACTGAAGAACGTTTCCAAGATTTACGGGGAATTAAAAGCACTTGATAATGTCAGCATCGAAGTCAATAAAGGAGAGTGGGTGGCCATCATGGGACCCTCCGGTTCCGGGAAGAGCACGATGATGAATATCATCGGATGCATGGACAAGCCGACCCTTGGCGAGGTGCTGCTGGACGGCGTGGATATTTCAAAGGAATCACAGAAAAAGCTGACGGATATCCGCAGGGATAAGATCGGCCTCATCTTTCAGCAGTTTCACATGGTGACCTATCTGACTGCCGTGGAAAACGTGATGGTCAGCCAGTACTACCATTCGATGCCGGATGAGCAGGAGGCGCTTGAAGCGCTTGGCCGCGTAGGGCTGAAGGAACGGGCGAAACATCTGCCGGGCCAGCTTTCCGGAGGTGAGCAGCAGCGTGTCTGTGTCGCCCGGGCACTGATCAATCATCCGGAGCTCATTCTTGCGGATGAGCCCACCGGCAATCTGGATGAGGCAAATGAGAATATCGTACTTGATCTCTTCCGCCAGCTTCATAACGAGGGAACGACCCTGATCGTCGTGACGCACGACCCGGAGGTGGCGGAAGCCGCCCAGCGCACGATTGTCCTCGAGCACGGACGCGTGGCGCGTGAAGTCATTAACGAGAATTTCGGAAAGTAAGAGGATACAGAGGTGCAAAAGAAGATAACGGGACGGATTCCGGCGCTTGTCATTGCGGGACTTGCGCTTTTTGCCGCCATAGGGAGCCGGACCTTTCTCGGAGCCTGCGTCCATGAGGACGGATCATTCGGGACCTGCCATTATGCAGCTATGGCGGTCTGCGGCACGGCTCTTGTTATCATGGCGGAAGGCATTGCTGCAGCGGCATGGAATAATGCTGCCGCCCGCAGAGGGCTGTTCCTGTCCGCATTGCTGACAGGCGTGCTTGGCATTCTGACTCCGGGAACCATAATCCGGCTCTGTACAATGGC
>CACZTA010000364.1 GCA_902783935.1 uncultured Lachnospiraceae bacterium
AACGCCCCGGCGCACAGCGCCAGGAAGGCTGTGCGCGGACGCGTCTCAAGCTCAAGAAAAAAGACGCCCCGGCGCACAGCGCCAGGAAGGCTGTGCGCGGACGCGTCCCAAGCTCAAGATAAAAGACGTCCCAGTGCACGGCGCACGGCGCCAGTGCGCGGAAGCTTGAGCGTTTATTTCCGGACAAACTCAGAAAGTTCCAGAAGCCCCTGCATGAGCCTGCAGGCCATATGTCTCCCCGAGGGATTAAGGGCCTCCCAGGCTTCCCGGATCCGCTCAAACGTCGGATCCTCAGACGCCTTCCGGGAATCCTCCGGGGTGTTGTTTTCATTTTTCGGAGACGCTTCGGGCGGATTCTGCAGTTCCATTCCGAGAAGCTCCCGCACCTGACGGTGCAGGTCCTCGCTGCCGGTCTTTTCGGCGAGGTTCGCGATCGACTTTGTAAAATACGGATTAAAGGACTTATCGAACTGATCCGGACATATGTGCAGGTATTCCTCAAACAGGCGGAGATAGAGCGAACGGAGTTCGTCACCGGATCCGGGGACAGCATCTTCCGCGCCGGACAGTGAATCGATTATCTGCAGAAGGCCGGACGCAGTTGACATAAAGGTCCCCATGATGGGCTTGCTGAGGGTGTCGAACTGATCCTTCAGGATCAGGGGATCGATCCGGACCGCATCGGCCAGCTCGTCATGTGAGAGATTGGCGGCAGTCTGGAATTCTTTTAGAAGCTGATAATAATATGAATTTTTTTCCATATCCATAGATTTCTCCTGCTGTTGTGAAATAAGAGGCCACTATTCATATACTACCATATTTTCCAATAAAAAAAGTGAATCATTGTGTGACCTGCGCGTCTCCGTTCCCGTCTTAATGAGTAAGACCTGAAAAAATCTGTTCGCGGAGGTAAAAACAATGAGAAGGATAATTGCAGTCGTCATGACAATGGTAATTCTTTCTATTTCTGTCTGCGCCTACTCAGATGACGAAATAGAAAGAAGAATTGATGAAGTGGGAAACGAGTACATTGAATTCTACCGGCAGGGAAACCGGGATGCCTGGTCAGGGGAAAGCTGTGCAGTCTGTGAAGTCGCTGATGAGGAAATGGCTTATTATGACGCGTCGGCTAATGAGGCGGCAGCATTTCCGGGGAGCACTCCGCAGTACACTCCTGCGCCTGCTGCAAGAAAGGCTTCGGAGGAAGAAATCTTTTATGAAGATCCTTTTAATACCGAAGCATACGCCCCTGTTGAGGAATCGGGGTTTCATTCTGTGAAGACGCAGCAGTTCTCCACGTTCGGGGCGGATGTGGATACCGCATCCTACTCTTCGCTCAGAAGAAAGCTGCTCGAGCCGTATGCATACAAAAATCCGTATTTCCGGGGGATTGATGACTCCGCGATCCGGATTGAGGAGATGATCAATTATTTCACTTATCATTATAATGAACCGGAAGAGGGGGAAAAGTTTGGCGTTACGACCACATTATGTGAGTGCCCCTGGAATGATGAGAACCTGCTGCTGAAAGTCGGGATCAGGGCGGAAGAGCAGCCGGATCTTTCAAAAGGCAGCAACATCGTTTTTCTCGTCGATACGTCCGGAAGCATGTTTGAGTTTGATAAGCTGTCCCTGGTGAAGACAGCCCTCGGAATTCTCACAGAGCAGTTAAATGAAAATGACATTATCTCCGTGGTGACCTATGCCGGCGATGAGAGCGTCGCACTGGAGGGAGCACCCGGGAATGAAAAAGAATGGATTATTGATACTGTAAATTCCCTTATGGCCTGGGGTTCTACATGGGGCGAAGGCGGCATTAATAAAGCCTATGAAATAGCGGAAAAATACTATATTGAAGGGGGCAATAACCGCGTCATCCTCTGCACGGACGGCGATTTCAACGTGGGTGTTTCATCTGAGGCGGGCCTGAAGAAACTGATCAGCGAAAAGCGTGAAAGCGGTGTGTATTTCTCCTGTCTCGGATTCGGCGGGGGCAACTATGACGATACAACCATGGAGACGCTGGCTGATAACGGAAACGGGAATTACTTCTATATTGACTGTGAGCGGGAGGCCCGGAGAGCTCTCAGCGAAGAATTCTTCTCCACGATTTTCACCGTGGCGGAAGACACGAAGTTCCAGATTGAATTTAACCCGCGCAATGTAAAAGCCTGGCGCCAGATCGGCTACGAAAACCGGGCCATGGCGGCCGAAGACTTTGCCGATGATAAAAAGGACGGAGGCGAAGTGGGTGCGGGACAGACCGTGACTGTATTATATGAAATCGTTCCGTCCACTTCCGGGTCTGATCTTCCGGAGGTGACGTCCAGATACACGGATTCTTCTGCGGATTCTTCTGCGGAAGCCCCGGAAAGCGACGAACTGCTTGCAGTGAACATTCGCTGGAAAGAGCCCGGTGAGAAGGAAAGCGTGCTGAGAACATGGCCTGTTATGGCTGATGATATAGTCGAAATGGACGCGGATACCTCATGGGCAGCCGGGGTCGCACAGGCAGGGATGCTGATGAGAAATTCTGAATATGCAGGGACGACGACACCGGAAGCCGTCTATGACAGGCTGAAGGAAGATCCGGAAATCATGGAGAATGACTATAAGGCGGAGTTCCTGTTTATGCTGAGGGCC
>CACZTA010000365.1 GCA_902783935.1 uncultured Lachnospiraceae bacterium
TATCATTATACAGAAACGGCTCTTCCTGTGCAAGTGATTCTTCGGAAATAAACTGACAGTCGGGCAGTATTTTTCACGTCTCCTCCGGGCCGTCCGGCTGAATCTGCTGAAGATGCTGGGACAGCATGGCGAGTGAGGACGCAAGGTCTTCATTCTGTACCAGGATGGGTTCAGGAACATGGAGCTTGACGAGGGCGAAATTCCAGATGGCCAGAATCCCTCCGGCGGCCATCCGGTCCGCCACATCCTGAGCGGCGTCCGCGGGAACGGTTATAATGCCGATCCTGACCTGGTTTTCAAGGCAGTATTTCTTCAGATTCGTGAGGGAATAGACCTCTACGCCGCCGATCTTCCGGTGAATCAGGCTGCGCCTGATATCAAAAGCCGCGACGATATGCAGGCCGTACTTCCGGAATTCGGCATTCCGGAGAAGCGCTTTCCCGAGAGATCCGGCCCCGACAAGAACTGCCTTTTTTTCATGATGGTAGCCCATAAAGGTCCGGATGTCTTCGATCAGTGTACTGATATCAAAACCTGTTTTCGGGCGTCCCTGAGTGGAACTGACAGCAGCCAGATCCTTGCGGATCAGGACGTCTGAAAAACCGAGCTCTGCAGCGATGGAGGCAGAAGAAATACTTGTCCTGCCTTCCTGCAGGGCGTTCTCAAGGAGCTCCAGATAATAGGGCATGCGCTGCAGGGCATGGACTGTGAGTGCAGGCTGTAGGGAATGGGATTCTTTCATGGCCATGTCCGTTATGCCGCCTGTCCGGGTGACGTGAAGGGGCTGCTGAAGTAGCGCAGGTAGGAGATGTCCTTCTGCCAGTTCCGGAGTTCCGCAAGGAAATTGTCACGGCTGGTCCGGCTGCCGTTGATGTAGCAGAGGCCCTCCGCCCACTCGCAGTGATAGGAACGGATAAGCTTCAGGCGGCCGGAGCGTATCCCGTAGAAGCGGTAACGGTAATTCATATCCGTGCCGCCGTTTACGATATAATATTCGTCTCCGTATTTAGCGAGTGCAAGCGCCTGGATCCCGCCTCCGATTCCGGCATCGTAAAACAGTCCGGTCAGCTTTCCTGCCGGGACGGTGCGGTGGAGGTGCGGATCAAAAGTAAAGACTTTCAATGTGTACTCTGAAGTGAAGCTCCCTGAATCATAAGAACGGATAATGCCGTCCGTGTAAACGGTGATCAGTTCGGCATTTCCGTCGCCGTCCAGGTCAAGCTGACGGGCATACGCGACGGAATACCGGGAGCGGAGCTTGCTGAGAATGCGGTTGTAAGCGTCTGCAGTGCCGGATGACGCTGCAGGGACCTGCAGCGGAAATGCGGCGATGAGCAGCGAGACAAGCGCTATAAAAACTGCTCTGAGTCGTCTGTTCATAATATCAACCTCTTTATTAAAGGAGTGCATTTTCTGCACAATAAATCCGGGAACAAAACCGTATTTGGATTATATTATACATGATCTGCCGGGAAAATGCAAAGGGGGAGCGGGGGCTCCATATCCTTAAGAAATGGCGCGTCACACTTGAATATAAATATTAATCAAAGTACAATAAATATTGTGTGAGAATTTTGCTGATCATATGTACGGAGAGCTGAAATGGATTCAACGGTAAGAGGTGTCACGGGCAGGGGATCTGCAGGTGTGCAGAGCCCGTCAGGCGGCTATCTGATAATAATTGATCCTTATGGAAAGGTGCAGGAAATCCCTCTTGCGCAGTTTGGAAAAACCCGTCTCTATATGGGGCGCACAGAAGGGGAAAATGATATTGTCCTTGGCTCCCAGATTGTCTCGGGACGCCACGGCAAGTTTAAAATCAGCGAGGGAAGGCTCCTCTACGCGGATCTGGGAAGTACGAACGGGACCATCTATGAATCGGGAGGACGCCGGAAGCGGATGCGGGGCAATGCCCACTATTGTGAGATTAAGCCCGGCGACATGCTGCGCATCCAGCCGTCCGAAGCCAAACCGGAAAACTCGATCCTGATCCTGTACTCCGGTAATACGGGAGAGGGTGTCTGGAACCGGTTTTCACTGATCGGGACGGTCACAAAAATCGGCAGGGACGATAAAAATGATATTGTCCTGAAGAGCCCTTCCATCTCGAGGGAACACGCGAAAATCGAGCGGACCGGGGAGACATACAGCATCACGGACTGCAACAGCTTCAACGGCGTGTATGTCAACGGGAAAAAAGTTGTCGGAACG
This sequence comes from uncultured Lachnospiraceae bacterium, assembly GCA_902783935.1. Lineage (GTDB taxonomy): Bacteria > Bacillota > Clostridia > Lachnospirales > Lachnospiraceae > Chordicoccus. The sequence goes on from CACZTA010000365.1 coordinate 2,212, forward strand.
AAGAAGCTGCAGGAAAAGGACGTCATCCAGATCGCCGGCGAGACCCTGATTTTCACGGACGGAAATCTTTATGCGAAGAACGTCTCACAGGGAATTGCGATCGAAGTCGTTAATGTCAATAAATACGTCGATAAAGGGAAAAAGCGGATCCTGAACGACGTCAACTGCCTCATCGAGAGCAATGAGTTCGTGGCGATCGTAGGCGGCTCCGGCGCGGGCAAGACGACGATGATGAACGCCATCAGCGGGTTCGACCGCAAGATGACGGGGACTGTCCGCTTCAACGGCATTGACGTCCACGCCAATTTCAATGACCTGAAGAATCTCATCGGGTTTGTGCCCCAGGATGACATTATCTTCGAAAACCTGACGCTGAAGAAGATGCTCTCCTACACGGCCCGCCTCAAAATGCCGAAGGATACCACGAAGCAGGAGAGGGAACAGCGGATTCAGGCCGTCCTCGGCATGGTGGAGCTGACGGAGCATCAGAATACGTTTATCAGGAAACTGTCCGGCGGCCAGAAAAAGAGAGCGAGTATCGCGGTCGAACTGCTGGCGGATCCCAAGGTGTTCTTCCTCGACGAGCCGACCTCCGGCCTTGACCCGGGAACCGAACAGAATCTCATGATCACCCTGAATAAGCTCGCAAAGTCCCAGGGCAAGACGATCATCATGGTGACGCATGCGACGCAGAGTCTTGAAATCTGCGACAAAGTCCTCTTTATGGGCTTCGGCGGCATGCTGTGCTTTGCTGGCCACGTCGACCAGGCGAGGATGTATTTTGACACGGACAACCTGGTCGATATCTATCACATCACTTCAGAAAACCCGGAACCCTGGGCGGAGCAGTACCGCCGGATTGTGTCGGAAGACATGGCGGGCGCACCCCGCTCAAAGGAAAAGCCGGCTAAGGATAAGAAAGGGACGAATTTCTCACAGCTTCCGGTGCTGACGGCCCGGTACACGGAACTCATCAGAAACGACATCCAGCGAATGGCAATCCTCTTTGTCCAGCCGATCCTGATCGCCTTCCTCCTGTCAATTGTGGCGGACAAGGAGATCATGTACCGCATCCGGCTGGATACGCGGTCGGTCCTGTTTTCCATCTGCTGCGCGGGCATCTGGATAGGGCTGTTCAATTCGATTCAGGAGGTCTGCAAGGAGCGTCCGATTCTGAAGCGGGAATATATGGGCGGCGTGAAGCTGATCTGGTATACGATGTCGAAGTTTATCGTGCAGACGGTGATCGGGGCGATCCAGTCGGTGCTGATGATGTCTGTTTTCATGCTGCTGATCGGAAGTCCGAAGGAGGGCGTCCTGTTCGGGGCTCCCGCGCCGGAACTGATGATCACGATCTGGATGACGATCGAGGCGTCCATGGCCCTCGGGTTTGTCGTTTCGTCCCTGGTGAAGACAGGGACTCTGGCGATGACGCTTGCGCCGATCGTGCTGATTATACAGCTCCTGTTCTCCGGCATCCTGTTTACCCTGAAGGGGCTGAGTGAAAAAGTATCCTATGTTACTGTCAGTAAATGGTCGATGGAAGCCCTCGGGAGCACCTGCGTCCTGAACGACCTGCCGGAGCAGACGCACCAGATGGTCATGATGGCGAAAATCGAGGCGGATAAACAGTTTTTATCAACGCCTGAGCATATTATCAAAGTATGGGTGATTCTTTTCGGCATGACGGTTGTCTGTCTGATCGTCTGTACAATCCTCTTGAGAAGTCTGTCAAAAGACGGGAGATAAACGGAAAAAATGAGCATGGAACTGGATCCCGAACTGCTGTGCATGTGGTGCATGCATCCCCTGCCGAGTAAAGGCGCTGTGTGCCCTGTCTGCTCTTTCCAGCTGAGCAAATACGAGCGGAAGCCGCATCACCTTCCGCTGTATACGATCCTGAATGGCAGATACCTGATCGGGAGCGCGATCGGGGAAGGCGGATTCGGCATCACCTATAATGCCTGTGACCTTGGAACAAACGAACACGTTGCCATAAAAGAGCTCTATATGATCAATGTCGTGACCCGGGAGGGCACGCAGGTGATACCTGTAGACAACAGCGATGAGATCCGCCAGTATTACCGCGAATGCAGGAAAAAATTCCTGCAGGAGGCGGAGGCGCTGATGGCTCTTCAGGATAAATCCGGTGTAGTGGCGATCTATGATTTTTTCCAGGCAAACGGAACGGCTTATATTGTAATGGAATACCTGAAAGGCGATGACCTGCTCGCGTATCTGAAGAAGAACGGGGGCCGTATTCCGTATGCGGAGGCATTTAATCTTCTCCGTCCGATCATGAAGTCCATGATCGAGGTTCACAGGGCGGCAATTATTCACAGAGATATCAGCCCTGACAATATCAGGTGCCTCGACAACAGGCGGATGAAGCTGATGGATTTCGGCAGTGCGCGTTTTACGACCAAAGACTCCCACAGCAAACTCGTCATGGTCAAAGCAGGTTATGCACCGCCCGAACAGTACGCCCAGAACTACAAGATCGGCCCGTGGATGGATGTCTATGCCATGAGCGCGACGTTTTACAGGTGCATTGTCGGAAAGACACCGAAGCCGTCCACCAACCGGACCGACGACAGTGATATCGAAAAGCCGACGAGCCTGGGGGTGAAGATTCCAAAATCCGTTGAAAAGGTGCTCCTCAAGGGGATGGCCCTCCGGCAGGAAGACCGCTATCAGGATATGTATGAGTTTTACACGGCACTGAAGAAAGCGAGCGCGGGCGTCAAGGGCATCGAGCCGAAGACAGGCCCGTCGGATGCGCCGGGCAGTGCGGTGCCGGATGATGACGACGGCTACTCGGAACTGCTCAGGCAGCTGAACACGCAGCCGGAAGAATCAAACGGGAAATATGTCGCACTGGCAGTCGGTGTGATTATCGAAACGATTATAATCTGCATGCTGATCAGTCAGTATCTGCACTGACGGACAGGCAGCTGTGAGGAGAAGAAATGAACGGGACTATACCGGTAATTGCCAGATATTCTATCGTCGGGGACCGGCAGTATCAGCAGGATCTCTGTGATTTCGCCGAAAACGGTGACATGCTTCTTGCGGTTCTCTGTGACGGCATGGGCGGAATGGAAGGCGGGGAAAAAGCATCCGCCATCGGCGTCAACACGGTGCTCAGGCAGTTTCAGGAAGCGCCGCCCGCAGGGATCGAAGCAGCCGGAAACTGGCTGAGGGGTGCGTTTGAAGCTGCCGATGCAAATGTCGCCGCACTGAGAAATGCGGACGGCACCCCCATGAATGCCGGCAGCACCGCGATCGCCGTCCTGATCGACAGCGGTTTCCTGCAGTGGGGATGCGTCGGGGACAGCAGGATCTATCTGTTCCGGAACGGTGTGCTGACGACGATTACCCGTATGCATAATTACAATCTCCAGCTGGAGGAAATGCTGCGGAACGGCGTCATAACAGAGGAGGACAGACAGAAGGAAAGCGCGCGGGGCGAAGCGCTGATCAGTTTTCTCGGAATCGGCGGGCTCCCCCTCATCGATACGGGCGGCACCCCGCTCCGTCTCCTGCCGGATGACGTCATCATCATGAGCAGCGACGGGCTGTACAAGGCGCTCGACGACCAGCAGATCCAGGCCCTGATCGAGGAATCGGGCAATAACGTGGAACTGATGGCGCACAGGCTCGCGGACAATGCATTAAGGCTTGCGACAGGCAAGCAGGATAATACGACGGTCATGGCGGTCCGGATCATCTGAGGAAGCCGGCAGACTGTCATCAATTTCGGGAGGAACAGGCCGTGAAGAAATGCATGGGGTGCATGAACGATTATGAAGACAGCAAGATCGTCTGCCCGATGTGCGGTTATTCGGAAGCCGCAGCGATGGAACAGTGGGAGAAAGCGCCGGATACCCTCCGCCCTGAGACGATTCTCCAGGGACGTTTTATAATCGGCAGGGTGCTGAGCCTTTCCTTTTATTCCGTGATCTATCTGTCATGGGACGCGCTTCTTTCGAGACGCGTCGTGATCCGCGAGCTCTTCCCGTACGAGCTTGTCAAAAGAGATGCGGGAAGTCTCGAAGTCAGGCCCCGGAACGCTTCGGCCGAAGAACTGATGGCGGGGTGTCTCGAGCGCTTCGAGCAGGAGGGAAAGCTGCTCTCGCTGTGCCAGGATATTCCGGGAGTACTCGATTATTACCGCACATTCCGGGAAAACGGCACTGCCTATACCGTGACCGAGTACCTGGAGGGCAACACACTGGAAGATCTGTACGGTGAAGGAAAGAAAGCTTCCGCGGAATTCTGCCGGCAGCTGGTGATGCGGATCGGAACCGTGCTGGACCAGCTTCATACGCGCGGCGTGATCCATGCAAATCTCAGTCCTTCCGGCATCTATATCAATGCAGAGGGAGAGGTCATCCTGATTGATTTCGGCATGACAAAGCGCTGGCTCTGCTGCAGGATCAAGGATCCGCTGGAAATTCTCGACGCGAGGTACAGCGCGCCGGAAATTCTCGACGGACAGATTGACAGGACTGTGGATATTTATTCAGCCGGAACCGTCGCTTACCAGCTGCTGACCGGGAAGGAACCTCCTGAGAAACTCAGGAAAAAGCTCAAGGTAAAAGAAGCAGGCGGCAGCTTTATCACGGATATGACAGCACCGAAACCGGGCGACAGGCCCCAGAGCTTCGGCGGTCTCAGGACGTATTTCTGAGGAAACCGGCCGGAAACGGGCCGGCATGCATCCCGTGACTTGAGGAGCACGAAGAACAGGCGGAGAGAAGAAATGGATCGGAATAATCAGCAGAACTCTTATAATAATGTAGATCTGACAAGAAGCGCATCCAGAAAAGGAAAAAAAGGGCGCAGGCGGGGAAAAAACATCCTGATCTCCGTGTGCGGGGGGATCGTTGCAGCAGGCGTCCTCCTGATCGCGATCAGCCTGCTGCCGGGAATAAATATTATTCCCCCGATTCTGTCGGGGCATCATACTGACAGCAGTACGTCTTCGGGCTCTGTTTCCTCAGCTGCCTCTCTTTCCGGGCCGGAATCAGCGGAAACGCCGGCTGCTTCTGATGCCGAATCGTCACTTTCCGGTGCGGAGCCGGTTGTTTCGACAGCGGAGAGCGTGACTTCAAGTGAACAGACACCGCCGGAGAAGCCGGAAAAGAAACCGGAGCCCGACAGGGAGATAAGGGAGATCCTTGAAAAAGCCGGGGCATCCGGGGGAAGCCGCTTCCTGTTTGAAAAGCAGTCCGGAGAAGCGGATGCTGCTCCGCTCGCGGAGGAAGGAGCGGATGAAGCTGTCGAATTGA
>CACZTA010000366.1 GCA_902783935.1 uncultured Lachnospiraceae bacterium
GGGGGGCATGGAAGCGCAATGAAGGTTGGGAAATGTATAACATAACGAATGAAGCAGAAGAGAAAAAGGTTGAGTATATCGAGCTGATCTACGACCTTATATTTGTCTATATTATAGGGCGGAACAATTCGCTGCTTCACAGCTTTTCGGGGGGATTTGTCACACCGGCAGCTTTTACGGCCTACGTCATGACGACCCTGGCAGCCATTCAGATCTGGACATATTCGACATATTATATAAACATCTTCGGCAGGCACGGCATCCGGGATCATGTGTTTCTTTTTATCAACATGTTTCTGCTGTATTTTGTCGGAGAGGGCACGCGGACAAACTGGCAGGGCTACCACGCACAGTATCATGTTTCCTGGGCACTGATCCTGATTAATATCGGCGTGCAGTATCTGATTGAACTGGGAAACCGGAAAAATGAGGAACAGAACCGGATACATATCATCCGCATGGCGATGATTCTGTTTCTTGAAGCAGCCATTGTCCTGGCGGATATTCCGGTGTTCAGGGCTTCCGGGACAACATGGCTCTCGTTTGCCGGGATTATATTCGGCATGTGTGCTGTTCTTACAGTCGGTCAGAGAGACAGTGAAGAATTAGTGGATTTCCCGCACCTCTCGGAACGTGCTATGCTGTATGTAGTCTTTACATTCGGTGAGATGATCATCGTGATCGCGTCATATTTTGAAGGTGTATTTTCACTTCGCAGCACATATTTTGCATTGATGGCTTTCCTGATTGTGGTGGGCTTGTTTCTCAGCTACGGGATCTTTTACGATCACATTATCAACAGGGAAAAGAAAACCAGCGGGCGGGGATATATGACGCTGCATGTTTTTATAATATTTGCCATGAACAATATTACGAACGGGCTGGAGTTTATGCAGGAGGAAAAAATCAGCCTTATGCCGAAGATCCTGTTTTTGATCTGCTCCTTTGTGCTGTTCTTCGGTTTCATTTTTGTTATGGGTTACCGGTATGCTAAAACCCGTTGTTTCGACTATAACCGGCTCTGCCTCAGGGCGGCGGGAACCGGTGCGGTATTTGTAGCGCTGATGCTCCTGCTCCGTAATGAGATGATGGCCAATATCGCATTAACCGTTGTGTTTGTATTCGGCATGTTTGCAATGATCTGCAGATATGGAAAGAGGATAGAACAATCTGACTGATTTTTTTAAAGGAAGGGGAAAAACATGATCGTGCTGAATGTCACTTACAAATGTAAGCCCGGAATGAGAGAAGAGTTTTTGAAAATGATTATGGCAGAAGGAATTGACATCGCCTGCCGCGCGGAAGCGGGGAATATAAAATATGATTATTATATTCCTTATGAAGAAAGTGATGAGCTGCTTCTCGTTGAGAAGTGGATTGATGCTGATGCGCTTGCCGAACATGGTAAACAGCCGCATTACATCAGGCTGGGGGAACTGAAGTCAGAGTATGTGTCAGACACGACCGTCGAAAAGTATGAATGAAAGAGCAACAGCCAGTTGCGTGCATGACAGATATCTCCGTAGTAAAATCAGATTAAGGAGGTATTCGCATGAGCACAAAAGATGTTTTACATGAACTCAGAATAAAGAACGGACTGTCGCAGGATGATCTGGCTGAAAAGGTTTTCGTGACCAGGCAGGCAGTGTCTCGATGGGAAAACGGTGATACAGTACCGAATACCGAGACACTGAAACTGCTCTCAAAGCTTTTCGATGTTTCCATCAATACGCTGCTCGGATCGCCCCGCGAACTGATCTGCCAGTGCTGCGGAATGCCGCTTGAGGATTCGATTATCGGCAGGAATAAAGACGGGACCCTCAATGAGGATTACTGCCAGTGGTGTTATGCCGACGGCACTTATACGTACAGTGATATGGATGACCTCATCGATGTCTGTGTCGGCCACATGGTTAATGAGCATTTCTCGGAAGAGGATGCCCGCGCTTATATGAAAATGCGGCTGCCTGAACTCGATTACTGGAAAAGGTACAAAGAACTCAGTGACGACGGACAGTTTGAGGCATTCAAGAAGCAGCTTATAGACGAGATTAACGAACTTCATATAGAAGGACTGCCTGTGGTGGAGAAGCTGAATGCCCTTGTCGGACGCTATGTCAATCTTGAATACCGCCTCCCAGGCGGCCTGAAGGCAAAATTTCTGGATGACCGGACGACCTATCTGGGAACGCAGCTGGAATCCGGATTCGGAGGGGACCGCTGTTTCGGAGTCCTCGCAAACATGGATTTTATCCTGATCGCTACATATGAAAAAGAGGGCGCTAATCCGGAACTGGTTCTCTATAAAAAGAGATAATTATCCTGCCGGACACGCCGCCTGCCTGATCACTGCAAGAAGCTGTTCCCCGTAAGAAGCGGAATTTTTCTCTCCGATCCCGTGGACTTCTTTCAGTTCTTCGATTGTGCGGGGCTCGCGGAGCGCCATCTCATAGAGCGCCCGGTTTGAACAGATCACATAAGGCGGAACGGACGCCTGACGGGCGAGATTAGTGCGAAGCTGCTGCAGGGACAGAAAAAGGTCACGGGAGGGTCCCTCCTCCAGGCAGGCGCAGTAGGCCTCTGCCGTCATGGGCGGATTTCGGAAAGCATTTCGCAGATCCAGCTGTTTCCTGAGGGCGGATTCGATTTCTTCCCACCTGCGGCCGCAGCAGACGGCGTACATGTCGGAGAGACAGGTTTCAAGAAGCGCAAAGAGATTGGAACGGAATTCTGTAAGCGTCATAGGCACCTCGCTGGGATAGTAGTAGAAAGGAGCTGCTCTTTAAGCAGCGGGACAGAAGTGTTTTCTTCATGATAGACGTCCCCGGGAAAAAATGTCAATGACACGTTTTACCGCTTCTGTAAACGTAAAAAAGAACTGCTCATCATCTCCGTCGAAATGATGAGCAGTTCTTTTTTATTGATGTTTGTATACCAGGTATTTATGCGGCCTGCTTCTGTTCAGCATCATCCGTGCTTCCGAATGTCACGGTCAGTGTGCCTTCCTTGAAAGTGGACTCACCGCCGAATACATCTCTTGACTCACGCATGACGGTCACTTCCGCAGTATCGCCGGAGGAAAGCTCTCCGAGAAGGGCAATCAGATCCTCAGTCGTTTCTACAGTTTCACCGTTGAATCCGGTGATAATATCGCCGGCGAGGATGCCTGCTTCCTGAGCGGCGGAATTGTCATCGACCCATACCACCTGGACACCGAGAGGTGCATTATGTCTGTCTGCTTCTGCCTGTGAGAGCGTCTTGCATCTGATGCCGAGCTTCACACCGCCTTCGGAACCGCTGGATTCTTCTGCATCGTCCGGGTTTTTGCCGTTTGCGAGGTCGGTCAGGATCGGCTGGGCTTTGTCAATGGAGATTGCGTAGCCGACGCCTTCTACCGCTGTGTCAGAATACTTTGCGGAATTGATGCCGATCAGCTCGCCTTTCATATTCAGAAGCGCTCCGCCCGAGTTTCCGGGGTTGATGGAGGCGTCTGTCTGGAGAATGCCGTCCTGTTCCTCGATCTCGCCTGTGGATTCATCGCGGGTGCGGATAAAGCGGTCTTTTGCACTGACAATACCCTTTGAGACGGACTGGCCGTAGCCGAGTGCATTGCCGATGGCGAGGACTTCCTCACCGACCCGGAGCTCATCGGAGCTGCCGATCTTGATTACTTTTACCGCATCGATCGTGCTCTGCTCCATGTCGCTTTTCATGACGCGGATGATCGCCAGGTCATTCGTCGTGTCGCTGCCTACGATTTCAGCAGGAGCGGTTGTCTCATCGATGAACGTCGCCGACAGTTCTGTGGCGCCGCTCACAACATGCGCGTTGGTGGCGATGAGGTAGCTGGTGTCGTTCTCAGCTACGATCTCGCCGGAACCGGCGCTCACTTCTTCATAGCTGCCCTGGTTGCCGTAATAGTTTCCGAACGGGTTATTCCATCCCCCGCCGAACATGCCGCCGAAGATATCGAAGTTGCCGTAGTAGCCGTCAAAATAGTCCTGTACGTTTTTGACGGAGGTGTTTGTGATGGCAACCATGGAAGGCATGCACATTTCCGCGATATCGGCGTAGGACATCGCCTGGCCGTCTGTTTCTGAAGAGAGCTTTTCCGCACCGAGCGTCCATGCATTATCCTGTGATGTGACTTCAGCGTGGGCGGTCAGGCCGGCGCCTGCCAGTCCCAGAAGCGCGGCTGTTGAGAGAGTCAGACCATACATTTTCAATTTATTCATAACAAATCCTCCTTTGTCTTATGGAAATAGCCTGTATTTGATGACCGGTCTGTCCGATCTCTTATGGCTTTCATTTTGGACGCGAATTATGAAAGAATTGTGATTTGATGTTGAAAAAAATATGTGTCCCGGAAATTTCCGCCGAAATGGAACTGCTTGCCATGAGAAAAAGGCTGGTGTATGATTAACGCTGAATATCATTCTCTTTGAGAAACTGAAGGGATGGCTGACATGAAGACGAACCGTATTCTGCTGTTATACAATCCGAAAGCCGGCAAAGGCCTGTTTCTGCAGTCCCTGCCGAGTGTCATTGACCTGTTTACGAAAGCCGGGTTTGCTGTAGAAGTTTACCCGACGCAGGCGTCGGGTGATGCAGTCAGGAAGATTATGAATCTCGAGGACGACTACTATATGATTGTTCCCGCGGGGGGAGACGGGACGCTCGATGAAGTCGTAACCGGACTCCTTAAGAGCGGAAAAGATATACCGCTCGGCTATATTCCGGTCGGTTCCACGAACGATTATGCGTCGAGTCTCGGCCTCCCGATCAATGTCCTGGAGGCGACCGGGAATATCCTGACCGGTGTTCCCAGAGGTGTGGATGCGGGTATTGTGAACGGGGATCACATGTTTATCTATGTGGCTGCGTTCGGCGCCTTCACGGATGTTGCTTACAAGACCAACCAGGATATGAAAAATGCACTCGGTCATGTCGCCTACCTGATCGAAGGAGCCAGGCGGCTTGGGGATCTGAAGTCTTATATGATGAGGGTCACGACAGAAGATTCGGTGTTCCAGCAGGACTATATATTCGGTATGATCACCAATTCCACATCCGTCGGCGGAATCAAGCACATCACGGGAAGAGATGTCGAGCTGGATGACGGCCTGTTTGAGGTGACGCTCGTCCACAACCCGAAAAATATACTGGAAATGCAGGAGATCGTCGGATCCCTCCTGACGGGAAACCATGACACGGACCTGATAGACTTTTTTCATGCGGACAAACTGGAGATATCAGCCATGCACGAGATCCCGTGGACGTTTGACGGCGAGTACGGAGGCGCATTTTCCACCGTCCGCATAGAGAATAAGAAGCAGTCAGTCAGGATGATTCTGGATGGGAACAGGGGAAGGAGGCTCAGATGACGGAGAACATGGAGCATGTATATCTGAAGGACATGTTCGGCGCAGATGTATTTAATGATGCGGCCATGCGTGAGCGGCTGCCGGAAAAAGTATACCGGGCCCTGAAAAACTCCGTTGATAACGGCACCGAACTTGATTCAAGGACCGCGGATATGGTCGCCCACGAGATGAAAGAGTGGGCGATTGAAAAAGGAGCCACACACTTTACTCACTGGTTCCAGCCGCTGACGGGAGTGACTGCGGAAAAGCATGACTCCTTTATTACGTCTCCCGATGATGACGGCAAAGTACTGCTGCGCCTGTCCGGAAAGGAACTCATCAGAGGCGAACCGGACGCGTCCTCGTTTCCGTCCGGCGGCCTGCGCGCCACATTTGAGGCCCGCGGATATACGATCTGGGATTCAGCTTCCCCTGCATTTATAAGGCGGGATGAAGGGGGCGCCACGCTGTGCATTCCGACTGCGTTCTGTTCCTACAGGGGGGAGGCGCTTGACCAGAAGACACCGCTTTTACGTTCCATGGAAGTGATCGGCCGCGAGGCGCTGAGGCTCCTCCGTCTGTTTGGCAATACATCATCAAAGAAAGTAACTCCTTATGTCGGTGCGGAGCAGGAATACTTTATTGTCGACAGGGAAAAGTATCTGAAGCGGATGGACCTCGTTTTTACCGGGAGAACGCTGTTCGGGGCCATGCCTCCGAAAGGGCAGGAACTGGATGATCATTATTTCGGAACGCTGAGGCCGAGAATTGCCGCTTATATGAAGGATGTGAACCGTGAACTGTGGAAGCTCGGGGTTCCGGCAAAGACGCAGCACAATGAGGCTGCACCGGCCCAGCACGAACTGGCGCCCGTCTATGAAAAGGTCAATGTGGCGGTCGATCACAACCAGCTGATCATGCAGACCCTGAAGAGGGTCGCCACACGGCACGGTCTCCGGTGCCTGCTCCATGAAAAGCCGTTTGCCGGGGTTAACGGGTCAGGCAAGCATAACAACTGGTCGCTGATGACAGATGACGGCATCAATCTTCTGGATCCGGGGAAGACCCCTCATGAGAACATCCAGTTTCTGCTTGTGCTCACCTGCATCCTGAAAGCAGTGGACGAATATGCGGAACTGCTGAGGGAATCAGCGGCCGATGTCGGAAATGACCTGCGTCTCGGGGGAGATGAAGCGCCGCCGGCGATCATATCGGTTTTTCTCGGTGAACAGCTGCAGGATGTCATCGAACAGCTGGTCTCCACGGGCCGAGCGAGAAATACAAAGAGCGGCGGTACGCTGAATACGGGTGTTTCCTATATGACCGATATCAGCAAGGACGCCACAGACAGGAACAGGACGTCCCCCTTCGCCTTTACCGGCAATAAATTCGAATTCCGCATGGTGGGATCGAGAGATTCCGCTGCCGCACCGAATGTAGTCCTGAATACGATTGTCGCCGACGCGTTCCGTGAAGCCTGCGATGAGATTGAAGCGGCAGGAGAAGAGTATTTTGATGACATCGTTCATGACCTGATCAAACGCTATGCGGCTGACCACCAGCGGATTATCTTCAACGGCAACGGTTATTCTGAGAGCTGGGTGACGGAAGCAAGGAGGCGGGGACTCGCGAATCTTGCTTCCATGGTGGACGCAATTCCGGCCCTGACGGATGAAAAAAGCGTACGGCTTTTCGAGCGCTGCGGCGTATTCTCAAAGGCGGAGCTGACGAGCCGCATGGAAGTGAAATATGAGACATACGCCAAGGATATTAATATAGAAGCGAGAACGATGATCGAACAGGCCAGCAAGCAGTATATTCCGGCGATGATCCGGTGCACGGAGAGACTTGCATCCGCAGTGCTGAAAGTGGGAGATGCCGGTGCCGATCCTGTTCTCCAGAGAGAAAAGCTGCTGCAGATGAACAGCCTGCTTCTCGAAACGGGTGAAGCGGTAAAAACCCTTGAGGCAGTCACGAAGGAAGCGGAGGGCTGTCCGCAGGGCCGCCGCCAGGCTCTCATGTTCCGGGAAAA
>CACZTA010000367.1 GCA_902783935.1 uncultured Lachnospiraceae bacterium
CCGGCCTGGTATATCTCTTTCTGGGCCTCCGCCAAGATCGGGGCGGTGCTTGTCACCATGAATACCGCCTACAAGATTCACGAGGCGGAATACCTGCTCAGGCAGTCGGATACGCACACCCTCGTCATGATCGAGAGTGCGCTTGATTCAGATTACAGAGCTATCATCAATGAGCTCTGCCCGGAGATCCGGACGACGAAGGCGGGCTCTCCGCTGCACTGCCGGAAGCTGCCTTTCCTCAGAAATATCATTACGGTCGGATTCCGCGAGGCGGGATGCCTCACGTTTGAAGAGGCCATGCAGAAGAGTACGGAGACGACGGATGAGGAGCTGCGCAGGATGGCATCGGCTGTCCGCCCGGACGATGTCTGCAACATGCAGTATACCTCCGGGACGACAGGGTTCCCGAAAGGCGTCATGCTGACGCATTATAATGTCGTCAACAACGGGAAGTGTATCGGCGACCGCATGGATCTCTCCACAGCTGACCGCATGATGATCCAGGTGCCGATGTTCCACTGCTTCGGCATGGTCCTGTCCATGACGTCCTGCATGACACACGGGGCCACGCTGTGCCCGCTGCCGTATTTCTCGGCGAAATCGTCGCTCGCCTGTATCAATCAGGAGCATATCACCTGCTTCAACGGTGTTCCGACGATGTTTATCGCGATGTTCAACCATCCGGACTACCGGAAAACGGATTTTTCCTATATGCGGACCGGCATCATGGCGGGATCGGGCTGCCCGCCCGAACTGATGCGCAGGGCGGCGCGCGACGATGAGATGCATATGACCGGAATCGTCAGCGTCTACGGCCAGACTGAGAGCTCACCGGGATCCACTATGAGCGCCTGGGATGACCCGCTGGATGTCCGCTGCGACACTGTCGGGTATAATTTCCCGCATGTACAGTGCAAGGTCATCGATCCGGAAACCGGAGAAGAAGTCGGTGCCGGCGTAAACGGCGAGTTCTGTTCGCGCGGTTACAATACGATGAAGGGGTACTACAAAATGCCGGTCGCGACAGCCGAAACCGTCGATGAGGACGGGTGGCTGCATTCGGGTGACATCGCCTGCCGCGATGAAAACGGCAACTATCGGATCACGGGCAGGCTGAAGGACATGATAATCCGCGGCGGTGAAAACATTTATCCGAAGGAAATCGAGGAGTTTATTTATACGATCAACGGCGTTCAGGATGTCCAGGTTGTCAGCGTGCCGGACAAGCGCTACGGCGAAGAAGCCTGCGCGTGCATTATTCCGAAAAAAGGCGTCTCACTGGATGCAGACGCCGTGCGGGAATACTGCATGTCCCACATGGCGCGCCACAAGGTGCCCCGCTACATCGATATCGTTGAAAGCTTTCCTTTGAATGCTGCAGGCAAGGTGTTAAAATATAAGATGCGTGAAGAAGCACGGGAGCGCCACGGCCTGTAAAGCGGAGCGGTTTTTGAAGCTGCCCGGGAAGCGGCAGCGCAGAAACACCGGAAAAGAGCAATATAGAAAAAGAAGTCAAGTACGGCCTGTCCCTTCATCCGGAGGACAGGCCTTCTTAAGTATCAGAAGGCGGATTAACGGCATGGACATAAGGAGACGGCCCGGTATGACAGCAAAACAGAAAGTGCTGGAGCTGCTGGAAAGCAGCCGGGACAGATATCTTTCGGGGGAAGAAATCGCATCAGGGATCGGCCTGACCAGAAACAGTGTCTGGAAGGCCGTCCAGGTGCTGAGAAAAGAAGGCTATGCGATCGAAGCGTCGACAAACCGCGGATACCGGATCAGGGAGGATTCGGATATATTTTCGGCAGAAGGGCTCGAGCCATTCCTTATGAAAGGGATTCCGCGGGAGAACCTTCATGTTTACAGCTCGCTGCGTTCGACGAACCGGACTGCGAAGGAAATGGCTGTCAGCGGGGCGCCGGACGGAAGCGTCATTCTTGCCGACAGCCAGACAGAAGGACGCGCAAGACGGGAAGGAGGGTTTTTCTCTCCTCCGGGAGGAATCTATATCAGCTTTATTCTGAGGCCGCCTGCATTTCCTTTTACGGCAGACCGGACGCTGACGGCTTACGGCGGTGTATGCGCGGCAGAAGCCGTAGCCTCTGCGGCGGGAATCCGCCCTGTCATCCGGGGAGTGAATGACCTGGAAGTAAACGGAAAAAAGATCTGCGGAATCATGACAGAGACGCTCAGGGAAGCGGAGAGCGGAAAGACAGAGTGGATTGTGACGGGGATCGGACTCAACTTCCGGGTCATGGATGAGGAAATACCGGGAGAACTGAGAAAAAGGGTGTCCTCCCTTTATCCGGACGGACACCCCAGAATCCTGAGAAACCGCCTTGCGGCGGAGCTGATCAATATGATCCTCATCCGGGGCCGGCTGATGACGGAGGAGGAGGTCATGTCTCTGTTCAGTGAATACCGGCAAGCTTCCGGATACGCGGCGCCAGAACGGACACGAGGATAATTTTTGCAAGGTCCGGAATAATAAACGGGAAAACACACCATCCGAGGACCGTCATGAGGGCAGTCGGCCCGTTTGCGGATGAATAAACGTGCATAAACCAGGCAGTACCGAACGCATAGCAGACAATCAGACCGGAAATCATGCGCAGGAGATTCCCGAAAGGCACTTTTCCGGTGATAGATTCGAGCAGCCACATGACAAGGATGCCCGCAAGAAAACCGATGATATATCCGCCGGTGGAAGCGAGAAGAACGCCGGGACCTCCCCTGAATCCCGAGAACACCGGCAGACCCGCCGCACCGAGGAGGATATAGACGAGGACGGCCAGAGATCCTCTTTTTCCGCCGAGTACTTCCGCAGCCATAAACACACCGAAGGTCTGAAGCGTAAACGGAACCGTAAACGGGATCGTAATCCAGGAACAGACCGCGGTCAGTGCGGCGAAAAGAGCGATATAGACCATATCCTTTACGGGAGATTCAGTACTGGTTTTCTGTATTGCAGCCCGGGTCATTTCAATTGCCTCCGATCTTATATGAAGGAATGCTGATACCTGAAAAAAAGTATCATAAGTCTGCCCTGATTGTCAACCGAATCTGATTAAATGGTTGACAATGCGCACGGGCTGACAGAACCCCATTTCCTTGTGATTTAGGCGGAAAAGCGGTATGATAGGACTATGAATAAAAGAAAACTCAGAAAAAGACTGATAAAAAACCGAAGAATCGAGCTGCTTGTCCATGGCATTCTTCTGGCGCTTGCCGCAGCAGGAATCGTCTTTGCGGGATTCATGCTGTCAGGAGGGATGCGCGCTTTTCAGAAAGAGAGCGGTCCGCCGGATGCGGGGCCCAGGCCGCTTGTGGAGACCGCCGCCGAATCTGCGGAAGAGCAGGCGGAAACTGACGGACTTGAGACGCTTTCCATAGCACCGGAAGAACACGGCCCATACCCTTCTCCGGGGCTCGCGGCGGACCCGATTCCGGAATTATCCGAATCTGAAATCGAAGCGGTAGCGGAACAGCTGATGAGTACAGAAGACGGCAGTGTCGTCACGACGGATACGGACTGTGACTGGCGCCTGATCCTGGTCAACCCGACGCACTGCCTGCCGGATGGTTTTACAGTGGAAACGGAAGAGCTTGAAGAAGGATCAGACATGTCTTTCGATGTCCGGGCTGTCGAAAGTCTGAGACAGATGATCCGGGACTGTGAAGAAGCCGGGCTGTCAATCGTCGTGAGGGGCGCTTACCGCACGATGGAACAGCAGCAGGAATTGTTTGACGCAAAAGTGGATGAGCTGATGGGAACCGGGATGAACCGGCGCAGGGCGGAAAAGAAAGCCGCCACGATCGTGGCTTATCCCGGTACCAGCGAGCATCAGCTCGGCCTCGCGGCGGACATAGTGAGCGGAGAAAATATGGAGCTCAGCGATGAACAGGCGGATACACCGACGCAGCAGTGGCTGATGGAAAACTCATGGAAATACGGGTTTGTTCTCCGGTATCCGACCAGAATGAGCCATAAGACCGGCATTATCTATGAGCCCTGGCATTACCGTTACGTCGGAGACGTGGCGGCACAGATGATGCATGAAGAAAACCTGTGCCTGGAAGAGTTCCTGGCCAAATACGGGAGCACCGTGCTTCCGGAAGGAACCGGATTTGTGTCGTCAGGCACCGGTGAAAAAGAGTGAATAAACCGGCGTGGAATTACGGGAACAGGCAGGGGCAGGAGAAGACGGAATGGATGAGAATAGACGCGGCGGGAGCGAAGGACACAAAGACGCCGGCTCTGTAAGAAAAAGCGGACAGGTGCGGAAGCGGACTGCCGGCAGTGCTGCGGAAAGAGACGGGCAGGCGCGGAAGCGTAGCGCCGGCAGTACTGCGGGAAGAAACGGGCAGGCGCAGAAGCGGAATACCGGCAGTACTGCGGAAAGAGAACGCCAGGTGCGGAAGCGTAGCGCAGGTAGTGCTGCGGATAGAGACAGAGAGGCACGGAAGCGTAGCGCCGGCAGTACTGCGGAAAGAGAACGCCAGGTGCGGAAGCGGAGCGCCGGAAATGCTGCGGATAGAGACAGAGAGGCACGGAAGAGGAGCGCCGGCAGTACGGCGGAGAGGGACAGACAGGCGCGGAAGCGCAGCGCCGGCAGTACGGCGGAAAGAGACAGACAGGCGCGGAAGCGGACCGCCGGCAGTACG
>CACZTA010000368.1 GCA_902783935.1 uncultured Lachnospiraceae bacterium
GAAATTGATGTCATAGTATTTGCGGTAGAGGTCACTCATCTTCCTGCAGGTAAGGAGTTCTCTCTTTTTGAGCTTTGTTGCGTCCAGCTCGTAACCGAAGGTGCCGCACATGGCGATGGCTGCTTTTGTTTCAAGCGGAACCATGGGACTCGCCGCAGAGACGTGGGCGCCCATGGTGCATACGGGATAGAGGAAAGAGGAACCGTAGTGCAGCTTCAGGTTATCCAGCGGCTTTGTATTGTCGGAGCTCCAGTACTGGACGAAATATGTGAGCATGGCGGGATCGAACCGGCCGCCGCCGCCCGCGCACCCCTCGAACATGATATCCGGGTGGGTTTTAATAATCCCGTCCATGACGCGGTACAGTCCCAGCACATAGCGGTGGGAGACTTCTCCCTGATGCTCGGCGGGGAGGACATTTGACCAGAGATCCGTGATCGCGCGGTTAATATCCCACTTCACATAATATATATTCGCACTGTCCAGAATCCGGTTAATGCTGGTGATCAGATAATCCTGGACTTCTTTCCTTCCTACGTCAAGAACCAGCTGGTTGCGGCTTCTTACCGCATGCCTGCCGGGGATTTCCATTACCCAGTCCGGATGTTTCCGGAAGAGATCGGATTCTTCCGATACCATCTCAGGCTCAAACCAGATGCCGAATTTCATGCCGAGGTCATTGATCTGACGGACCAGCTCCGTCAGGCCGCATCTGATTTTGTTTTCATTGACATACCAGTCGCCGAGACCGGAGTTGTCGTCATCCCGCTTGCCGAACCAGCCGTCGTCCATGACGATCATTTCGACGCCCATGTCTTTTGCCGCTTTTGCGATCTCCAGAAGCTTTACGTCGTCAAACTTGAAGAAAGCCGCTTCCCACGTGTTGATCAGGACGGGACGCCTGACATCACTGACAAATTTGCTTCTGTTTATGTTGCGACGGAAGAAATTATGGTAATTATGGCTCATCCTGGCCAGGCCTTTGTGTGTATAGGTCATGAGAACAGCCGGTGTGTCGAAGTCTTCGCCAGGCGCCACGCTGTAGCTGAACAGGCGGTCGTTGATCCCCATGACGAGACGGGCCTGATCGTACTGGTCCAGTTCGGCTTCGGCCAGGAAACTGCCTGAATACATCAGGGCAAACCCGTAGCACGCGCCGTATTCCTCGTTTGCTTTTTTATCGACGAGGGCGATAAACGGGTTCTGCTGGTGAGACGAGATGCCGCGCCCGCTCCGGATCTTATGGACATGATGCGTCAGCGGCTGACGTTCTACCTGCCGCTCCTGCCCGTATCGTCCCGGGAGGGAAATCAGGTCAAGATTTCCGCCGTTCATATAATCCATATTCAGGGACATGATCCGCTTCAGGGCAATCGCCCCTTCGCCGCCGTTATGGACCCTGGCTGCCCGCATGATGATGTCCGCCTCTTCAAAAACAGAGTAGAGGAGTGTCACGCGGATCTTTGTGACGGCATCCTCGATGACGAGTTCCAGCGTGTCGACGGTATCATTCTCTGCTGCGAATGCAGTCGGAAGCCCGTTCAGAGTGAAGGGACCCTTATAGATGGTATGGGAAATATATCTGCCGTCGAATGAGAAGCTTCCGTCCGTGTTCTGTACTTCGATGGAATTGATGCGGAAATCTCCCTGCTGCTGCGTCGTGAACTCCTGCGGCTGTGCGTCCAGTGAGAATGTACGCTCCTTCAGTGAGTCATACGGATTTCCGGAAAAGCCGCGGTCATAGCGCCGGATCAGGTAGGACAGGTCTTCATCGTGAATCGTCGCTCCGTAATACAGATGATTGACATAATTCAGATTTCCGATCTTAAGCTGATACGTTGTTTTCAGTGTATGAAGGGAAAATGTTTTTTTATTTTCGTTGTAGATGACAGACATTGAGGATCCTTTCTTATAAACACGATGGAATGATCAGCAGCGGGCGTTGGATTTATTGTATATCAAACAGACGGTTGCGTCATGGCATTATGTCATACGCATATGGCATAATGATCATGCATCCGGCCGGAGAACAATTGTAAGGAAGGAATATCTCTGATATTATAGAATACAGAGCTTATCCAGGGAGGACAGGCTGACAGCCGGTTTTATTTACGTAGGAGGAAGAAGCAGTTATGAAGTACTTCATTGGACTGGACAATGGCGGAACA
>CACZTA010000369.1 GCA_902783935.1 uncultured Lachnospiraceae bacterium
ACGCGCATCGCAGTACCGCGCGTCACCTGATAGTAGACGAACAGGTCGCCGGTATCTACCTTCAGGACCAGATCCTGAAGCAGAGCCTTCATCGAGGCTTTATCCATGGGCATCCGGATATCCAGAGCTGCGGCGCTGCGGAAAAAGCGGTCGATGTGCTCGTCGATGGCGAAGATATGATAATTGCGGCACGGACCGGCATCGTAGACGCCGTCTCCAAACCAGCAGACACGGTCATTCATCGGGACCGTCATCTCCTCGATCGGTCCGTATTTGCCGTTGTAGTATCCCAGAGTCTTCATATTGTGCTGCCCCTCCTTTATTCTAATTCCTGGCGGTAACAAGGACACAGCCAAGATTTATAAACAGATTCCCTTCCAGGTACCTGCTCTGCTCCTCCTGATGCTTCTGCCGGCAGTTTTCGAGCCATGTCATTGCCCTGGCGTCGTTAAAATCCGCAGGCTCACTGCCCATCCAGAGAGCTGTGTTGAAATACATATTCCAGAGATTATTATCCGGATGTCCGTTCTCATCGAGGGAGGTGACACTGGAAGACACCACCTGTATATTCCGGAATCCTTCCTGATCCAGAAGTCCCGGGATCTTCCGACCCATATTACGGTCGCCGGTATCGTTGCAGTGCGCCCAGATGCGGTAGCAGTCTTCCAGATACCTGCTCTCCGGGTAATGGTAATTGGCTCCGTCGTCGACATCCTGGACCACGATCGTTCCGCCCTCCTTCAGCAGCTGTTTTGCAGCATGGAGCATTTCCCGGGGATCACCCAGATGGAGCAGGACATAGGAGATATGTATCATGTCAAAGCCCGTGATCCCCTGCCGTTTCATATATTCGGCAATGGCTTCAGCTCCGCTTTGTTCCATAGGGTCAGCTGTCAGAAATGTATTCCGGTCATTGCCGAATTTCCGGCAGGCATCACTGATCAGGCGCTCATTTTTGTCAACCCCCAGCATTGTCCGATACGGACGGCCTTCGGTTTTCCGGCTGATCGCCATTCCGTTCGCGCACCCTACGTCCAGAATATTCATTTCCCGGTTTTCACGAAACAGGGAGTCAAAAACCGGACGGATCTGCCGATCCAGGATAATGGACTGACTGATCAGGCGCTTCTGTTCATTTTCCACGGAGGCGGTATAGGTACTGCCCAGCGCACCGTTTTCGGAAGGATTGATATCTAACTGGTTCAGGATGGAAAGTGCCAGATTGTGGCTGTTCTTATAGTTATCATAATAGATCCGGTTAATGGCAGCGATCAGAGGCAGGATCGGAAAGAGTTCATTTTCTTCAGTTCCGCTCAGGATGACCGGAAGCACATGATAAGACGCATCCAGTTCATGGTGCTGGATTCCCATCACGATCTCATTTTTGACCATGATGGAAGGGATACTGTTGGAAGAGATGAATACAGCCATCCCCTGCGTGTCTTTGATGCCTCTGGAAATATGTTCCGCGAAATCACCTTTACTGTCATCTTCCTGGAACCAGCAGGTAACGCCGCACTCCTCCAGAGCCCGGACGATCTCCCTCACGATCGAGATGTCTTTATTACTGAAGGAAATAAAGATATCTTTTTCCATTGCCGATGAATCCTCTTCTGTGCCTGAAATGGATCGCTTTGAAAATCATTACGTCTGTTATATCACATTTCAGAGCCTTCTGCCTTCATTTCACAGGAAAAGAACATGCTCCAAAAGAACATGCTGCTTCGGAATATGCGGGTCAGCACCCGAACAGCTGCGCCGTCTTCTCCATCCGCTCCGCGACCTGCACGCCAAACGGACATCTGGACTCGCATCCCCTGCAGCCGATACACTCGGAGGCGGTATGCTCCAGTGCCCTGTAATGCTCAAGGACGCTCTCCGGGACGGAGGGCTGCGCGGCGGCAAGATCGTAGAACTTGTTGACCATGGCGATATCAATATCCGCCGGACATGGCCTGCAGTGCCCGCAGTAGGTGCACATGCCTGAATAGGAGTGGAGCGGCGCTCCTGCGATGACGGAAGCATAGTCCTTCTCGTCATCGGTCGCATTCTCATACGCGACGGCGGCATCAACCTGCTCTTTTGTATCATATCCGCACATGACCGAGCAGACGCCCGGCCTGGTCAGGGCGTAATGGATGAGCTGGACCGGGGTGAAAGCCGCGCCGAAGGGGGAACTGTCCTCCTTGAACAGCCGGCCGCCGAAGAAGCCCTTCATGACCGTGATCCCGACGTTCTTCTCCTCACACAGCCTGTAAAACGAGGCGCGGTCCGGATCGATCCCGGCATAATCCTCTTTGTCATAGCCTTCAAACATGGTATCAAGGTTTTCGGTCGCCGGTCGCATGTCGAATGCAGGGTTGACGCTGAACAGGATCATCTCTATAAACCCGGTCTCCACTGCCAGCTTTCCGATCAGGGGATTGTGGGTGCTCAGCCCGATGTGGCGGATCACGCCCCTGTCATGCAGTTCGTGCACATATTCGATGTAAGGCCCGTTCATGGCTTTGTTCCAGTCCTCCACGGAATCAATATAGTGGATCATTCCCAGGTCCACATAATCCGTGCGAAGCCGCGTCAGGAGGTCTTCAAATGCCGGTTTTACAGCACCCAGGTCCCTGCTGCGCACATACTGGCCGTTCTGCCAGGTCGAACCGAGATGCCCCTGCACATGCCAGGAATCACGGCATCCTTCCATCGCCCTGCCGATGATCGTGCGGGATTTGGGATCAGGCATCCAGCAGTCCACGATGTTGATCCCCTTTTCGTGGGCATACCGCAGAAGTTCTACAGAGTGCGCTTCGTCATGACGCTCCAGCCACTCGCCTCCAAACCCGATCTCACTGACCTTCAGCCCGGTCCTTCCCAGTTCTCTGTATCTCATATGCAAGCCCTCCTGTCATCTGTCCAAAGTATTCCTGCGCATCATCCCCGCTTAAGACCTGGCGGATCCTGTTACAGGTATATACTATCACGATATCTCAGCACCCGGCAGAAAAATGTTCAGGACAGGAAGTCACGGACAAACCACGGACAAACTGCCCGGACTGCTTATATCTCAGTGGAGAATCGTGTCGGAATGCACAGACTTTTCCGGCAGTCAATGACCGGACCTTATTCCGGGAAAGAAACTGACAACATATCTGAGGCTGGGGTATAATGATCCTGACGGATGCTTCGCGATGGCACGCGGCACCGCGGCAGGAACGCCGGTGGCGTTCTTGAAGTATAATAGAAATTCATTGCGGCGGGTAGAAGATCAGGAGAGCAGCTTATGAAACGATTGAAGCACTTAACCAGGCAGGCCTTCATACTGATTGTGTCGGAAGTGCTGTTTGTGGGCCTGCTTTCATATGGTGTCAATCAGTACATATTCCCTTTCATGCAGGAATGGACATGGTGGCAGTACTTACTGATGATACTGGGATTTGCTGTACTGGTGACGATCACATTGATCGTCTGGCAGCTGCTCTCCAACTATAAAGTGAAAAGGAGGAATTTAAGATTGGCACGTCAGGTAGGTGATTTTCAGTTATCTGTCATGCAGGATTTTTTTAAGATCCGGATGCAGCAGTCCTATGGCGGGAACTGGATCATTCAGGTGAAAAATGTCGTGGAAGGTAAATTTGCTTCCCAGGATCCGTATAAACA
>CACZTA010000370.1 GCA_902783935.1 uncultured Lachnospiraceae bacterium
CGGATAGACCATCTCCCCTTTCGGAAGGTACTGCTCAAAAGCGGCATCCTTCGTGAGCTCTTTATGTCCGATCGGATGGACGCCTCCTTTAAATGTTTTTCTGGCCATTTTCCTTATCTTTTCCCTTCTTTTTAAAAGTGCCGGCAGATCCTCCTGTCGGCCTCGAGTGTAAAGTTTAAAAACTTACATAGTTATAATTATTATATACTAAATCTACCAGAAGAGAAACAGCATCTTTATGAAATCTCAAAAAAAAAACCGCCTGTTTTCTCGATGAAATCAGGCGGTTTTTTAGTAATTCTTTATATTTACACTAGCATCTTTTTATCATTTTCTGACAAATATTTATTGAAATCCCATCCCTGGTCGGCGGCCATCGCGACAAGGCCCGCCTCATCTGCCTCTTCCGCCTCCTCAGGTGAAGCGGCAGCACACGGAAGGTCAAGCGCTTTCGCCATGCGCGCATAATTCACAAGATCGGTTCTGAGTCTCTCAAAATCCATGTTCACCTCTGCTCTCTTTCCGTATACCTACACAAGTTCCGCAAGACCGAGAATAAGCTGCTCCGTATCTTCCCATCCGAGGCATGGATCCGTTATTGATTTTCCGTAAACGCCTTCTCCCACGGACTGCGCCCCGCTCTCGATATAGCTCTCGATCATCAGCCCTTTCACAAGCTTCCGGACATCGGCAGAATGATTCCTGCTGTGCATGACCTCCCTGGCGATCCTGGTCTGCTCCTTATACTGCTTGCCTGAATTACTGTGATTCGTATCAACAATCACAGCGGGATTAACGAGCCCGGTTTCCGCATATCTCTCCGAGAGGAAAACCAGGTCTTCATAATGATAATTCGGGATATTATTCCCGTGTTTATTGACGGCACCTCTTAAAACCGCATGAGAGAGCGGATTTCCGTCTGTACTGACCTCCCAGTTGCGGTAGCTGAAGACCTGCGGCGACTGGGCGGCGACAATGGAATTGAGCATAACACTGAAGTCGCCGCTTGTCGGGTTTTTCATGCCGACAGGGATATCCACACCGCTTGCCACCATCCTGTGCAGCTGGTCTTCCACAGACCTCGCCCCGATCGCCACATAAGACAGCACATCATCCATGAACCGGTGGTTCTCCGGATAGAGCATTTCATCTGCCGGCGTAAGCTCCGTCTCACGGATAATGTCGATGTGCATTTTCCGGATCGCAATCAGGCCTGCCAGAAGATCAGGCTTCTTGCCGGGATCCGGCTGATGCAGCATGCCCTTATACCCTTTTCCGGTCGTTCTCGGTTTGTTCGTGTAAACTCTCGGAATGATCAGAATCTTATCGCGGACCTTCTCTGCTGTCCGGGCGAGCCTGACGGAATAGTCAAGCACGGCGTCTTCATTATCCGCGGAACAGGGACCGATGATCAGAAGGAATTTATCACTTCTTCCCTCAAAAACTGCCCTGATTTCCTCATCTCTCTTCTCTTTGACATCAGCAAGTTCCCTCGACAGCGGATATTCCGCCTTTACTGCTTCCGGCTCCGGAAGCTCTTTAAGAAATGAAAATCCCATTGATGATTCCTTTCATTCGCTCCTGAGAGCGTCAATCGGGTTCAGCTTCGAGGCCGTGACAGCAGGAAGGAGGCCGAACAGAATACCGATCCCCATGGAAAAAACAACCGCGATCACACAGGCCGGGATACTGATCGACGACCTGGTCCTCATGACATTGGCCAGAACTTTTGACATGACGATGCCGCTGATCACACCCAGAAGGCCGCCGAGAGACGTGAGCACCGCAGCCTCCGTCAGAAACTGTGCAAGGATCCTGCTTCTCTTGGCGCCGATCGCTTTCTTCAGGCCGATTTCCTTCGTCCTCTCCGTCACGGATACCAGCATGATGTTCATGACCCCGATGCCGCCTACGAGGAGCGAGATGCCCGCGATCCAGATCAGCTGGCGGTTCTGGCTCGTCGCCAGGCGCTGCATGGACGCCGCCCTCTTCAGAAGGTCCTGCGCCTCATATTTCATGTTCGCATCCCGGTCAATCTGGCTGACGGACAGTGCGTCCGCCACATTTTTCCCGGCTTTTGTCATCATGTCGGTCGAGTCTGCCTTGACATTGACCTGCTGGGGCTCGTCAAAGCGGAACGCGATCGGCCAGGTATCGATCGGGATGAAAATATTGCCCGATGAATAGCTGTCATACTGATCATAATCCGACATGGAATTGATATTCGGTGTAATGACGGAATTCTTGCTCGCGATTCCGATCACGACAAAAGAATCCCCTGCGATCTCGATCGTCTTGCCTAACGGATTTTCGCCTGTAAACAGCGACGATGCCGTGTCCGTGTCGATAATGACCACCTTATTGAACATCTGCATGTCCCTGTCCGTAAACGCGCGGCCGTAATTCATCGAGTAATCATTGACGGAAAAATAATGGGTGTCTATTCCGTAAATTGCGCCGTTAAACGGAGAATTCCCGTAAAAGACATTGCCGGGATAGCTCCTTGTCCTGTAGAGCGAAACCTCGCGGACGCCCTCCAGTTTTTCCAGATGCAGCCTCGTCGACTCGGAAATCACCGCCACACCGTTGGGATTTCCTTCTTCCATCGCATAATCGCTGCTGCCCCTCTTAAGCGTCACGGACACCACGTTATTCCCTGACCCGATCAGACTCTCTTTTATTTCTTCATTTGTTCCCTTAATCGTGGAGACGATGGAGATGATCGACGCGATCCCGATAATAATACCGAGCATCGTGAGGAAAGATCTCATCTTATGTCCCCAGATCCCCTGAAATGAGAGGGATATGTTCTCAATCATACGGTCTCTCCTTACAGGCTGCCATCATTCTTCACCGTACTCGTACATCTCTTCATAAGATACACCGACTGTCTTGGCCCCGTCATAGACATTGTTTCCGTACGGGAATGCAATCGAATCCTCCAGGGAAAGTCCTTTTCTCACCTGGATGTACGACGAGTACTCGATCATTCTGCCCGTTACGACCGGCTTCTTTTTCAGCAGGCCGTTATCGCCGACTGCATAGACATAGCTCGATGCGCCCTCGGTGCGGATAAATCGCTTGTCAATAAAAAGCCCCTTGTTTGAATTGGTCGAATAGGTGACCTCCACAAATTCATCGTCGCGGATCTCCGCTCCCTTTTCCAGTTTGATCTCGGCCGGATAATAAGAAATGTTGACATTTTCCGAACCGAAGAAATAATCATTGCCGGTGACCGGATAATTTGCGACCGATTCGACCGTTCCGCTGTAGATCGTATTCGTGTAGTAAGACTGGACCTGAACCTGCGACCCGAGCTCCAGGGTTTCGATGTCAAGCTCACCGAGAGACGCTGTCACATAATAGCCGCCTCCGCCCGAGACGACGACCAGCGGTGCATTGGCATTTTTCGCATCATCCGGATCCCTGACGGTGATCACTTCTCCGTCAAGCGCCGCATATTTCGCGCTGTTCTCGAGCTCATATTTCTTGTTCTTCAGGTCGATCTCCGCTTTTCTGACATCGAGTTTCGCCATCAGGACGGATTTCGTGTACTCTTCGATTTTTTCCTTTATATCTTCCGCGGTATAATCCGCATCCCAGTCAAACTCTTCCTCACTGCCGATCAGATCCCCCTCATAGGTTGCGGCATCAGCGTCTTCAGACTCCTCCTCATCCGTTCCTTCGCCGCCAATATCATATACTTCGCCGGCGTCATCGAAATCATTTATTTCGTCGTCGCCTTCTTCGGCAGTCCCTTCATCTTCGCCGCCGTAGATGTCGTCCTCTCCTTCGATTTCTTCATCTAAACCGAACACATCATCAACTTCATCCCATCCGTCTCCGGTTTCCTGCCCCGTATCCCCTTCGGGATTATAGAGGCGGATCGC
>CACZTA010000371.1 GCA_902783935.1 uncultured Lachnospiraceae bacterium
TAAACTAGCGTCCGCAAACGGACCTTTTTTTAATGAACGAGACATCGACTATCCTCCTTATTTTGCCAGCGTCTTGCCGTTTCTTCTACGAATGATCATCTTGTTCGAAGCTTTGTTCTTCTTTCTCGTCTTCAGACCCATGGCCGGCTTGCCCCACGGCGTGCACGGTCCCGGACGACCGACCGGCGCTTTTCCTTCGCCGCCGCCGTGCGGATGGTCATTCGGGTTCATGACGGAGCCGCGCACTGTCGGGCGGAAGCCCATATGTCTCGTACGGCCGGCCTTTCCGATGTTGATCAGGTTGTGATCCCCGTTGCCCACAACGCCGATAGTGGCTCTGCAGATGATGGGAACCATTCTCATTTCTCCCGAGGGGAGACGGAGTGTCGCATACTTGCCTTCTTTGGCCATCAACTGAGCGGAGTTTCCTGCTGCTCTGACCATCTGGCCGCCGCGGCCCGGCTGAAGCTCCACGTTGTGAACGAGAGAACCGACCGGAATATGGGTAAACGGCAGGCAGTTGCCGACTCTGACTTCTGCTTCCTCGCCGCTCATGACCGTCATGCCGACTTCAAGGCCTTCCGGTGCGAGGATGTAAGACTTCATGCCGTCTTCGTAGCAGATCAGGGCGATGTTCGCCGTGCGGTTCGGATCGTACTCGATACTCTTAACCGTCGCGTGCATGCCGTCTCTGCTGTTGCGCTTGAAGTCAATGATTCTGTATCTTCTTCTGCTTCCGCCGCCGCGGTGTCTGCAGGTGATCTTGCCCTGGTTGTTGCGGCCGGAATTCTTCTTTAATGCTTCCGTAAGAGACTTCTCCGGTGTGCTCTTTGTGATTTCAGAGAAATCGGAACCGGACATCTGTCTTCTGGAAGGTGTATATGGCTTATATGTCTTAATGCCCATATCTAATCTCCTTCGTATAATCTGTTATCGCGCTTTCACGGGCTGCATATTCATGTTTCTTATCGCGCCCGGCGCATAGGTTTTATGCGGGCCGTTCAATTAAAGGCCGCTGAAAATTTCGATGTCGCTGCTTTCCTCTGTCAGCGTAACAATCGCTTTTTTCTTCTTCGCTGTCTTTCCGTAGATCATGCCCCTTCTCTTGGTCTTGCCGTCAAGGTTCATGGTATTGACGCTGCTGACCTTTGTGCCTTCGAACATCTTTTCGACTGCTTCTTTGATCTGCGCCTTATTTGCATCCGGATGGACAAGGAAAGTGTACTTCTTCTCCGCCATCGCGTTCATGCTCTTCTCTGTAACGATCGGTTTTAATATGACGTCGTAATACTTCAGATCTGCCATTATGCAAATACCTCCTCGATCGTCTTCACCGCATCCTGTGTCAGGATCAGTGTCTTGTACTTCAGGATATCATAAACATTCAGTGTGCCAGCGGAAGAAAGCCTGACGTCCGGAAGATTCCTTGTGGACAGGAATACGTTTCTGTCAGCACCGTTCAGGACGACATAGGCCTTGTCGGCCTTCAGGTTCTTCATCACTCTGACCATGTTTTTGGTCTTGATATCATCAAATTCAATCTTGTCGACCACGATCAGGTTGTTCTCCTGAAGCTTGGATGTCAGGACTGATCTGATCGCACCCTTCTTCTCCTTGCGGTTCATTCTGAAGGAATAATCTCTCGGAACCGGAGCAAACACGACGCCGCCGTGTCTCCACTGCGGAGCCCTGATTGATCCCTGTCTCGCATGTCCGGTACCCTTCTGTCTCCACGGCTTGATTCCGCCGCCGGAAACCTCGGAACGTGTCTTGGCTTTCTGTGTGCCCTGTCTCCTGTTAGCCAGATGCTGCACGACTGCCGGATGTACCAGGTTTTCTTTTACCGGAGCTGCAAACACTGCATCATTCAGCTCCATCGTGCCGACTTCCTGGCCATCCATATTATATACAGATACGTTAGCCATCGTTGTTCGTCCTCCTTATCACTTACTGCCTTTTACTGTCTCCCTGATCGTCACGAGGCATTTCTTCGCACCCGGGACTGCGCCCTTGACAAGGAGAAGGTTGTTTTCTGCGTCAACGCGCACGATCTCAAGGTTCTGGATCGTGATCTGCTTGCTGCCCATATGGCCCGGCATGCCTTTTCCCTTGAAGACACGGCTCGGATCAGATGCAGCGCCGTTTGAACCCTGATGTCTGTGGAACTTGGAACCGTGCTTCATCGGTCCCCTGTGCTGGCCGAGACGCTTGATAACGCCCTGATAGCCTTTGCCCTTTGAAATGGCTGTCGCATCGACGTGATCGCCTGCCGCAAAGATGTCGGCTTTGATCTCGTCACCGGGCTTCATGTTTTCCGCATCTTCGAGCCTGAACTCGCGGACATAGCGCTTCGGGGTTGTCCCTGCTTTATCAAAAACGCCTTTCTGCGGCTTGTTGACCAGTGTGGCGCGCTTCTCGTCGAAGCCCACCTGGACCGCTGAATAGCCATCGTTGTCAACTGTTTTGACCTGTGTCACCACGCACGGGCCGGCTTCAAGAACCGTCACCGGTGTGAGTGTTCCGTCCTCGTTGAAGATCTGGGTCATGCCGACCTTCTTCGCGAGAATTGCTTTTTTCATCTCAAATCCTCCTTACAGCGGATTACGCGTGCCGCGCAATCATTCTAACGGGTTTACTTGTTGTTTCTGACCTTCATCTTGATGTCAATATTGACACCGGCCGGCATTTCCAGATGAGACAGCGCTTCAACGGTCTTCTGGGTCGGAGCAATGATATCGATCAGTCTTTTATGTGTTCTCTGCTCAAACTGTTCACGGCTGTCCTTATACTTATGAACAGCACGAAGGATTGTAACGATTTCCTTCTTTGTCGGAAGCGGAACCGGTCCGCTCACCGTTGCACCCTGCTTTTTGACAGTTTCGATGATCTTCTGAGCAGAAGCATCCACCAGTGTGTGATCATACGCCTTCAGTGTGATTCTCATTACCTGACTTGCCATAAAAAAAGTCGCCTCCTTTTCGCACTTTTACGAGTACGACAAGCGGTGACTGTACACA
>CACZTA010000372.1 GCA_902783935.1 uncultured Lachnospiraceae bacterium
AGCACACTCTCCGTGCCGGAAAGCGTCTCTTCTTCCACCGGTTCTGCACCGGCAGCGCTCTCGGTCCCTGATTCGGAAGCTTCGGGCGCCTTCAGCGTAAATACTTCGCTGTCAGTCAGCGTGAGCAGCTTCAGAACCTCTTCGTCCACTTTTATCTCCGTGGCGTTTTTCCATTCCTCAGTGAGTTCATCAAAGTGGGACTGTTTTCTCTCTCTGATCTCATCGAGACGTTTTTCTTCAGATACTTCCTCATCGTTCACGAGTTTCACGCGGGCTACATAGTAAGCGCTTCCGTCTTCGCTCTTGATTACATGGTCGACAAGCTCGCCGTCTGAAAGGCCGGCGCACGCTTCCGCCACCATCAGGTCCACGGTCCCGTCTTCGGGTGCATTTGTCGTAAAATGCCCGGCTTCCACAAGCAGTTCCTTGTCCACGGCGCCTGCCGCATCATTCAGGTCCATGCCGGGAGAGGCAAGCAGCAGGTCAAGCACCTTCTGCGCTTTCGCTTCCGCATAAGCCTGGAGCTCCGGAGCCGGTTCTTCGTAGAGCGGTTCCGCGACAGACTCCGCCGCCGAAGCGGCTTCCTCTGCTTCCGCTGCGCCGGATTCCGTCATGACAGCGGAAGACACGGATTCCGTGCCGGCAGCCGATGTGCTGGCCGCCGAGAATGTATCGGTCACCATGCTTTCGGTATCCGGAAGTGCCTCTGCAAAAGAGACGGCCTCTGACATCACGGCTTCCGCTGCAGATTCCGCATCCGACTCCGCCGGAAGCGTCTCCGGAACGGCCACTTCCACATAAGTCAGCGATGTCTGCTGGATGTCTTCATACGGAATCTCCGTATCGACATCTTTTGCAACGGGGTCCAGAAGAAGGCTTCTGATCGTCTGCAGCTCCATCACGTTGATGACGTCTTCTTCCGAAGCGCCGATCTTCGCACGGGTCTCTTCGCTGTTATTTTCAATATAGGCTTTGGCCGCTTCACGGATCGCACTCTTCTGCTCTTCGGAAATCTCCACGCCGAACTCGGACGCATGCTGCCGCATCACGACGAGGGACTCCAGATCCGAGAGATAGTTCTCACGGAACATATCGCCGTATGTCTCTCCCGTCTCTTCGTCCTCGACCGTATCAAAAATATTCGACATGCCGAAGTACATCTGGTAGATCTGTGTGATCTGTGCCTGCTGGTATCTTGTAAAGAAGGCGGCTGTCCCGAGGCTCACCTCTTCGTCCCCAACCGTGAACAGTGTTTTTGTGCCGTCGACGGCGGTCTCTTTTTTGCCGGCCCCGCATCCGGTGAGCGCTGAGCACCCGAGTGCTGCCGTCAACATAAGTACTGTCGCCTTGCGGAATAACGAATTCATAATAATCTCCTCCCGGGGAGCAGGCACCGATATGCCTGCCCGAAAATATAAGCCAATATAGTATAAACCCTTTTTCCCGATTCTTCAAGTTTTTTCCGAAGTCACTCCGGCACGGATGCCGCCAGCCCTTCGGCAAATGCCCGAAGGCTGTCGATCATGGTGTCTTCTTTCATATCTCCGTGATAGAGGAAAAAAGTCTCCGTCTCATAGACATGGACCGTAAAAAGCCCTCTGAACGACGCGATCAGCTTCGGGATTTCCCGGACATCAAACTGCGGACTGTCGATAATGCTGATCTTTACCTGCTTCCCCCTCTGTTTGATCTCTCCGATCTGACCCCTGTGCGCCGCCGCCTTCAGCCGGGCGATCTTCATCAGGTTCACGACCGCCGCCGGCGGTTCCCCGAACCGGTCGAGCAGCTCGTCCGTCACATCATCGTAATCGCGGTCGTCGCTGATTGCCGCGATCCGCTTGTATGTATCCAGCTTCTGGAATTCATCCGGGATGTAGCTGTCGGGAATATAAGCGTCCAGATTCAGGTCGACGACAGTCTCGAACTCCCGGGCAGCGGGAATCCCCTTCGCCTCACTGACTGCCTCGGCAAGCATTTTGCAGTAGAGTTCGTACCCGACGGCTTCCATGTGGCCGGACTGCTCCGCACCGAGCAGGTTTCCGGCACCGCGGATCTCCAGGTCCCGCATGGCGATCTTAAACCCGCTGCCGAGCTCCGTGAACTCCCGGATGGCAGACAGCCTCTTCTCTGCGGCTTCTTTCAGCATTTTATCCCGCCTGTACATCAGGAATGCATACGCCGTCCGGTTCGTCCTCCCTACGCGCCCCCTGAGCTGGTAGAGCTGCGACAGGCCCATCCTGTCAGCATCCTGGATAATAATCGTATTGACATTTCCGATATCAAGGCCCGTCTCAATAATCGTCGTCGTGACGAGGACATCGATCTCACCGTTCACGAAGCTGACCATGATCTGCTCGAGTTCCCGCTCGCTCATCTGCCCGTGGGCATACTCGACGGACGCCTCGGGCACCATCTCCCGTATCCGCCGCGCCGCTTCCGGGATATCGTTGACCCGGTTATAGACATAATAGACCTGCCCGTTTCTGGCAAGTTCCCTGCAGACAGCCTCGCGCACAAGCTCCGGATTGTATTCCATGACATACGTCTGGACGGCGACCCTGTCTTCCGGCGGCTCCTCGAGAATCGTCATGTCCCTGATCCCGATGAGGCTCATATGCAGCGTCCGCGGGATCGGGGTCGCGGTCAGCGTCAGCGCGTCGACATCCTTTCTGAGGTTTTTGATTTTTTCCTTGGCAGCAACCCCGAAGCGCTGCTCTTCGTCGATAACGAGGAGGCCCAGGTCCCTGAACTGTACGTCCTTCGAAAGGAGCCGGTGCGTCCCGATGACGATGTCCGCCCGGCCGCTCTTCAGGTCGCGGATCGTCCGGGCCTGCTGCGCACCTGTCCTGAAGCGGCACAGCAGGTCAACCCGCACGGGGTAGTCCATCATGCGCTGCGAAAACGTATTAAAATGCTGCTGGGCAAGAATCGTCGTCGGCACGAGGAATGCAACCTGCTTTCCTTCCTGGACCGCCTTAAATGCCGCCCTGATCGCGATTTCCGTCTTGCCGTACCCGACGTCGCCGCAGATCAGGCGGTCCATGATCTTCGTGCTCTCCATGTCGCGCTTCGTGTCTTCGATCGCCTGAAGCTGGTCTTCCGTCTCCTCGTAGGGAAAGAGTTCCTCAAACTCTTTCTGCCACTCCGTGTCCGGTCCGCATGCAAATCCCGTGCCCTGCTGGCGCTCCGCGTACAGCGCAACCAGGTCTTTCGCTATATTCTGTACGGAAGCTTTTACCCGCGCGCGTGTCTTCTGCCACTCCTGTCCGCCCAGCCGGCTGAGCTTCGGCTTCGCGTCACCGGAACCGCCCGCATATTTCTGAAGGACATCGAGCTGTGTGGCCAGAATATACAGGTTGCTCCCGCTGTATTCAATTTTTATATAATCCTTCAGGATCCCGTCCACTTCCACTTTTTCGATTCCGCGGTAGATCCCGAGGCCGTGATTCTCATGAACCACGTAATCGCCCGTGGAGAGTTCCTGGAAGCTTGTGATGGCGCCGTCCTTTTTCCGCCGCCGTTTCTTTTTCTTCTTCTGCTGTCCGAAAATATCCGTCTCCGACATCAGGCAGAAGCGGATCAGCGGGTATTCGAAGCCCCTGGATGCATGGCCGTACATGACGACGATCCGGCCCTCGTCAAGTGTCTGCTGCATATTCTCGGTATAATAAGCTGGCACACCCGCATCCATCAGTCCCTGGGCGAGGCGCTTTGCCCTCGTGTGGGAGCCGGAAACAACAACCACGCGGTACCCCTTTTTCCTGTAGCGGGACAGGTCTTCCGTCAGCATTTCAAAACTGTGATGATAGGTCCCGACAGCCTGGACCGTCATGCCGAAGCTCTCTTTTACTTCGAGCTCGTCTTTCCGGATATCCAGCATGGAAAGCCCGATGACATGCCTGCGGTTCAGCATCCCGATGAGTTCCGACGCGCCGCAGATTTCCGGCATGTCCTCCCGGACAAACCCTTTCTGCTCCATCCGCATCCGGACGCTCTCCGTGAACTCCTCCTCGACAGCCTTCACGGCCTCGACGATCCTGTTCGGCTCGTCCAGGAAGAACTGGGTCTTCTCCGGGTCGAACCACTTCAGGAGGGGCGCCGTCGTGCCGGTATGGTCATTCGCAGGCCTTATGCAGACCTCCTGCAGTTCTTCAAAGGACCTCTGCGTCTCCGGATCAAAGAGGCGCATGGAGTCCACTTCGTCACCGAAGAATTCAATTCTCACCGGATGCTCTCCCGTCAGCGGCCAGATGTCCAGGATATCTCCGCGCACCGCGAACTGGCCGGGCATGGCCGTCTCCGCGCACCGCTCGTATCCCATGAGCACAAGCGCTTTCCGGACATCGTCAAAGCAACTCTCTTCCCCCCATCTGAAGACGAGCTTCTGCGCATCCAGCGCCTTTCTGGTTGTCACATGGTCCATCAGGGCAGCGGCAGGCACCACGACCACATGACGGTCCTTTTCTTCCAGCAGCGACTCCATCACCTGCATCCGCTGGCGGTCCAGCACGTTGGAAGCGACATCCGCCTGATAGAACAGGAGGTCTCTCGCAGGATAACAGACAGCCTCCGGCTCATAGAGCCGGAGGTTTTCCCAGATAGTTCTCGCAGACAGATCATTTTCCGAAATGATG
>CACZTA010000373.1 GCA_902783935.1 uncultured Lachnospiraceae bacterium
ATTCACCTCCGCAGCGTCTTCCCGAAAGTACTTGTGGCAGGAGACGACGCAGGCTGCCTGAGCGAAGCGGGCGCCGCACTGATGGATGAGACCGGAACACTGAAGGCGGGAATCCCGATGTGCGCACCTGAAGGGGATGCCGGCACCGGCATGGTCGCGACAAACTCTGTTGCGCCGCGCACCGGAAATCTCTCCGCGGGGACAAGTGCATTTGCGATGGTCGTTCTCGAGAAACAGCTGGCGAAGCTGCACCGCGAGATTGATATGGTGACGACGCCGTCCGGTTTCCCGGTGGCTATGTCCCATGCCAATAACGGAACGTCGGATCTGAATGCATGGGTCGGGCTGTTCAAGGAATTCTGCGACCTGATGGGGTTCGAGGCAGACATGGGGACGCTGTTCAGCAAGCTCTATAAGCATTCGCTTGAAGGGGATCCGGACTGCGGCGGCCTGATGGCTTACGGATATTATTCCGGTGAGAACGTCACCTTCATCAACGAAGGGCGCCCGCTCTTTATGAGAACGCCGGACAGCAAGTTCACACTGGCGAATTTTATGCGCTCCCATCTGTACACATCGCTGGGCGCGGTCCGGATCGGCATGGATATCCTTCTGAAGGAAGAAGGCGTGAAGCTTGACCGCATCATGGGCCACGGCGGCCTGTTCAAGACGCCCGGTGTAGCTCAGCGCTACCTGGCAGCTGCCGTTGACGCGCCGGTTACGGTCATGTCGACAGCTTCCGAAGGCGGCGCATGGGGAATTGCGCTCCTGGCGGCCTATCTTGTGGACGGAAAGAAAGACGGAAAACTGGAAGATTATCTGGACAACAGGATCTTCTCAAAGCTTGCCGGCGAGGCAATCGATCCGGTACCCGCTGAAGTGGAAGGCTATGAAGTATTTACGCAGCGCTATATTGCGGGTCTTGAAGCAGAAAAGGCTGCGATCAGCGCGATGGACTGGTAATTTTCCCTCCTGTTCTTACATCTGAATACGGATGAAATGAAAAACTCCCTGCGGCAGAAACCGGCCGCAGGGAGTTTTTTTAAGATATTTTATTTCGTTTTAACCGTCTTCACGCTGCTCCAGGCCGACAGCCATGTCTTTCCGCAGGCTTTGCGCCAGGTGCGGATTCTGACATAATAGACCGTGCCGGATTTCTGTACGGATGCGGTCAGGGACGTCTGATTCACATTGGAGATGGTGATCACGCAGTTCGGCTTTTTGAAGGATTTATTCGTGCTGTACTGAAGCTGGTATCCGTCTGACTGAACCGTCCTTTTCCCCCAGACCGCTTTGATCTGTTTCTTTCCTGCGGTCAGGCCGGTGATCTGGACCGTAGCCGGATTAATTGCGAAATACTTCACGAGGGAGCCCGTATAGCCGCCCTTGCCGGTGATTGTGATGCCGGCTCTCCCGACGTTGATGTTGGTCTTGTAGGAGAGCGCATAATCGGTATTCAGCTTCAGTGTTTTGCCGTTCAGGGTGACAACGGGATTCTGCTTCTGGGCACTTCCCGTATAAACCTTTGAAACGATTCCGGTGACGGCTGCATTGGCGACGGAACCGAGTGCTTTGACCTGGAAGGTCTTTCTGACGGTTCCCGTATAGGAGCCTTTTCCCGTGATAACTGCAGTTGCCGTACCGACAGCAACATTATTTGAATATGTCACAGTAAAATCGACGCCGTTTTTCAGTGATGTGCCGTCCACCGTGATGACCGGTACCGGTTTGACCGGACTGCCGGTATAGCTTTTTGAGGCGACCGATATTTTTACACCGCTGTTCGCGCTCAGGCTGAAGGTCTCTCCTTTTTTATACGGTCCGGTACTGAGCACAAGATCCGCGGAAGAAAAAAGCGACAGGACGTCTTCTTCATATTCATAATAAAGCGGGGAGCTGCTGAAGTAGAAATGCCAGCCGTATTCTTTTCCGTTTTTTATGATTTTGTCAGCGGAACCGTTAAGGAAGAACCGTTCGTCCGGCTCGGCGGATCCAGAATCACAGTTCGTGATGTCGGCGAGATAATGCCGTCCGTTCTCCATCCGGACCAGGTTCCACATGTGGAGGCCGCTTCCGCTGCTGTCTCCGAGCGAACCGGTAACGGTGAGGCATTCAATCCTGCTGTCGGAAAATGTCGTCAGGTCGCAGAGATACTGGAAGGCTTTGGAATATCCCTCGCAGACGACATTTGTTGAGGCGTCGCCGTCAAAGACCCAGAGCAGCTGCCACGGGTTGCCGTACGGAAGATTCTGCGCCATGGCGCTGTAATTATAGGAAACCATGGAACAGATGGATTTCATATAGCCGCGAAGTTTTCCGAGGTCGTCAGATCCCGCATACGATGACACGATGGACCTGGCTTTCGATACGGCTTTTTTAACGGACTGGCCGGCGGCCGCCTTTACATTATACGTATCTGCGGCAAACTCGGCTGCGACGGGAAGAGAAAACGTGACGTAGCCGTCGATAAAGATTTTTCCGCCCGAGACGCGGTAATCCCAGCCGAGAATAGCTGTGCTGCTATTCTTGTTGTACCAGTACATTTCAAGAGGATGTGCAGCCATCAGCGCCCGGATGACCTTGCTTCCGTCAAAAGGTACTGCCGCAAGGACGGCCGCCATCGCTGCGCGGCTTATACCGTTTCCGTCTGTCAGGGAGTTTACGCCAAGCTGCTTAGCCGTCCAGGAACGCTCAGACAGGCCGAGTGCCGCGACGGATACCGGATAGATCGTTAATGACAGGGAACCGTCTGCCGTCTGCCTGATCTTCGTTTCCAGCGCTTTAAACATGGCTGTTTCAAGCGTATTGAGTGAGAACGAATAGTAGGAGGCTTCTTCGGCCGCTGTCATATCGTCCCCTGTGAAAAGCCCTTCATGAGGGCAGCCATCCGGATAAAGCTCGCTGTCGACATACCGGGCGAAGAGTTCCTCAGGGTCCGCATTTCCTCCCGGGATAAAGCTGATCTCCTCCGATTTCGCCGTGTAGACGGCGTCATCGTCGGCCTCCGGTGCTTCCGCGGTGCTTCCGGCGGCATCTTCAGGGGAAGCCGCTGCTGCCGGGGAAGGGATCTTATCCTGACCGGATTCTACGGAAAGATCTTCATCGGCCAGTTCGTCATCCTGCTCCTCATAAAGCATATCCTCATCAGGAAGACCCTGTTCTTCATAAAGCATATCCTCATCAGAAGGATCCTGTTCCTCATAAAGCATATCCTCGTCAGAAGGATCCTGCTCTTCATAAAGCATACCCTCGCCAGAAGGATCCTGCTCTTCATAAAGCATATCCCCGTCAGAAGCATCCGGGTCCGGATAAAACATTTCTTCTTCGGAGACAATCTGCTCCGTACTGAAGGCATCGTATTCGGCATTCGGATAAACCGGAGCAGTCATTCC
This sequence comes from uncultured Lachnospiraceae bacterium, assembly GCA_902783935.1. GTDB lineage: Bacteria > Bacillota > Clostridia > Lachnospirales > Lachnospiraceae > Chordicoccus. The sequence goes on from CACZTA010000373.1 coordinate 3,393, forward strand.
CGCACAGAGAGAGACTGCGAGTATGGCGGATAATGCAGTCTGTCTGATTTTTCTCATCCTGTATCCTCCGTAAATATGGCGGTCTCATTGACAAAAACAAGGTGTTTTTCCCGATTATAACAGCAAACAAAAGGGCCGTACAGCGCAGTTCCGTGAGCGGACAACCGAAAAAAGCGTTCTGACAAGCTTCCTTATCCGGTCACGGCATCGATTGTGTCCCGGCTTCCCCCGGGACCGGAACCGGCGTTTTTTTCATCTCCGGCGATTTCCACGACCAGATGATGGGGAAGGCATACGATGATGCCGTCCTTCTCCGAGATCTCACCCTGGTAAACACACAGGCTGTCCGGGCAGTCCGCTTCCGTGATCCGGACGGCCCCGTTCCGGACGGAGAGATGATTATACCCGTAAACCGTCTTTATGTCCTCCTCGTGATCTGTTTCAAGGTCCCAGATTCCGATGATTTTTCCGTCGACCCGGGCGACTGCGGCCCTGACCGGGCCGGAAGGATCCGGTTTCAGGAAGAAGAACACAGCCAGGATTCCGGCTGCCGCCAGAAGGACTGTGATCAGGATCAGATCCTTCTTATTCACCTGCTGCCCGCCTCCTCTCTGCCCCGGCTGATGTATCATTTCCCCCTGTCAGCAGACGAGGGGGCTGCTTCTTTCGCGATACTATTGTACCACAAACGGCGCGTTCCTTCCATTTTATTCGGGCAGACCGGATCCTGCGTCCTGAATCAGCCTTCGGCGAAGCCTCATCGGGAAGCCCGTATCTCCGTGCAAATGTGGATTAACTTTTCTAAAAACTGGACAGAAACAGATATATTTGAGATAATAAAACAGGTAAACTTGTGCGTTTCTATCTTAATCTTACGGACGGAAAAATTTTAAAAAAAGCGAGGAAATGCGTATGAAAAGAAACTTTTTACAAAGCGGGCTGGCAGCCGTAATTCTCATGGCGGCCATCAGTATTGCCCTGGTTCTCGGACTGAACAGTTCAGATAAGGGCGGGGCGGCAGTCAGCGAGGATGTGTCCGGTGCATATACACCGGGTTCTTATTCCGCTTCCGCTGACGGTTTCGGCGGACCGGTCGAGGTAACCGTGAATGTCGGCAGCAACGGCGGGATTACTGATCTGACGATCAAGGGCGATCAGGAGACGCCTGATGTGGGCGGCGCGGCGATCCCCACCCTCAAACAGGCTGCACTGGCAGCGCAGAGCGCCGAAATAGACGCAGTATCCGGTGCGACTTTCACGAGCGATGCAGTGAAGAAAGCGCTTGGAGAAGCCCTTGTACAGGCCGGCGGCGAATCGGCATCCGCGGGACCGAAGGCTGCTGACGGCAAAAAATTTATCGAGGGCAGTTATACCGGCACGGCGACGGGCTTCGGGGGCGATGTGAATGTCACGGTGAACGTGACGGAGAGTGAAATTGAAGAAGTCCTGATCGAAGGCGACCATGAGACGGAAAACATCGG
>CACZTA010000374.1 GCA_902783935.1 uncultured Lachnospiraceae bacterium
AAATACGGGTTTGAAAAATGCTTCTGAAATACCTGCGCGATCAGCTCAGCGGTCTGTTTCCCGCCTGCGCCGTGGGCAAGTGTCACTGTCTTTCCGCTCAGATCCATATTGATTCCACCTCTGTTCTCATTCGCGATGTCCGCGTCCCATGTTCTCATCTCAACGCGCACTCCGCTTCATTTCCGCGCTTCTCGCGCTTTACTGCTTCTTTCCGTACAGGTACCATGCAGAGCAGGCGCCTTCCGACGATACCATGCAGGCGCCTACCGGATGCTCCGGCGTGCATGCCTTCCCGTAGACCGGGCACTGCTCCGGTGTGCATTTTCCCTGAAGGACCTCTCCGCAGCGGCAGGCCTTATTTTCCCTGCCCTCGATCTTCGGGAGCTCGTATTTCACTCTGGCGTCATACGCTGCGTACGCTCCGCGCAGCTGCATTCCTGAATCCGGAAGATCCCCGATCCCTCTCCACCTGGAATCGCATGGCTCCATATACCGGGCGACCAGGGCTGCCGCTTCCGGGCTTCCCTCATCCGTCACCACGCGGGGATAGCAGTTTACAAAGAACGGTTTTCCTTCCCGGCACTTCTTTACGATCACAGCGATGGCTGTCAGAAGCTCGGCGGGGGTAAATCCGCACACGACGCCGCTCATCCCCTGCTCCAGCATGTCCCTGCAGTCCTTCGTCCCGACGACCGCGCACACATGTCCCGGATACAGATAGGCGTCCGTGGTATGCATCATGGCACGATAGGCCGAGGGCATCGTCTTATTGGCAGTCAGAAGCGAGAAATTGGTAAGCCCGTGCTCCTGAGCCATCTGCAGCGCGACACAGGAGGAAGGCGTCGTCGTTTCGAATCCGACTGAGAGGAAGACCACCTGTTCCTCCGGATGCTCCATAGCGTATTTCTCGGCGTCCGGCGGCGAGTAGACCACTTTCACCTTCGCGCCTTTTCCCCGCGCGGTCTGCAGGCTCTGCGCGGATCCGGGCACCCGTACCAGGTCGCCGAAGGTGCAGATCGTACACCCCTTCTCCAGCGCCAGCATGACCGCCTCATCGATAAATGAGACCGGCGTCACGCAGACGGGACATCCCGGGCCGGAGATCAGATGAATGTTCTCCGGAAGAAGGTTCCGCAGTCCCAGGCGGAAGATCTCATGGGTATGGGTCCCGCAGACCTCCATGATCCGGATCGGCGGCCCGTCATAGTTCTCTATGACAGCGCGCGCTTTCTCGATCGCCGTCATCTTCTTCGAAGGATCCGTACTCATAACAGAAAGCCCTCCATCAGTTCGTCCGCTTCCTCGTCCTCTGTCCCCGAGATCTTCGCGATCGCGGCGCCGGCATGAACCATGACGTAGTCGCCCGGCTCCAGATCAGACAGAAGCGCAGCCGATACTTCACGCCTTGCGCCGGACGCGTCAACCAGCGCCGTCCCCTTGCTCACTTTGACAACCTTTGCCGATAAACCGACACACATAATGCCGCCCTCCCTGATATCATATGATCCTTCAGGAGCGCTGTCCGCGCTTCCTCCGGGTTTCTCCGTTTCAATATCCTTATCATTCTGCAGCTGCCATTACACCGTATGATTCAGCGCTGCCATCGCCGCCACGGCCTGTCCCAGACAGATGCCGCCGTCATTGGGTGGGACCAGGTGATGGGTCAGGACCCTGAATCCGTCTCCCTTCAGCAGCTCCATCGTGAGCCGCAGCAGCAATGTATTCTGATACACGCCCCCGCTCAGCGCGAAGGTCTTGACACCGGTCCGCCCGCTTCCTTCCAGAAGAGCGTCCGCGATCTGGCGCGCGAGCACTTCATGAAACATCCAGGCAAGATATCCCGCATCCGTGCCTTTGGCCTTCTCTTCCGCGATCCTTGCAAACAGGATCTCTGTGGGAAGGATCATCCTTCCGTCGTCCATGTACCGGATCCCGGAAATATCATCCCAGCTGTCCGAAACCGCTCCGGAATCTGTCTGCCGCTGCCCGTCCGGTTCCTTTCCGGGATCTGTCCGCTGCCGGCCGCCGGTGCCCGTCCCCGGATGCGTTTTCAGCCATTCTTCCGCCCTAAACTGCAGGCTGCAGGACGCCTCGCCTTCAAATGTCGACTTCCTGCAGATTCCGAGCATAGCGCTCACCGCGTCAAAGAGCCGTCCCGCGCTGGTCGAGACCGCGGTATTGATCCCCCTGTCCGACATGGTGCAGATCACACGGGATTCCTGTTCGCTGCACAGCTGAAGATCCCGGATGAAATCGTCCATCCCA
>CACZTA010000375.1 GCA_902783935.1 uncultured Lachnospiraceae bacterium
CGGCATCATCACGCCCTGGCGCTGCTCGCAGAATACCCAGACGTTTTTAAAAGCGGAAATATCCGAGCTGTTATATCCCATTCCATTATCCTCCTCAGATCATATGTTTGGCGGCCATTATCGAAGCCAGCTTACCGGAAGCTTCCTTGGCAGTTCCCTCGATCATCATGCCCGCGCCCTTGACAGGAGGCGTAAAGGACTTGTAGATATTGGTCGGGGATCCCTTCAGACCGATCGTTGTGGGATCGATCAGGGGATGATCCTTAAGTGCCTGATAATCCATGATCTTAACAGGCTTGTCGAAGCATTCCTCGATGCCCTGGACGGACATATAACGCGGTGTGTTCAGTTCCTTGATGCAGGTGATCAGGCACGGTGTCTGCACCTTGACGACCATATAGCCGTCCTCAAGGATTCTGTTGATGTACAGAGCATTGCCTTCTTTTTTGATTTCGCCGGCATATGTGACCTGCGGCAGATGCAGCTTCTCAGCGATCTGCGGGCCGACCTGGGCGGTATCGCCGTCGATCGCCTGGCGGCCGGAGAAAATAATGTCGTCTTCATCGATGCCGTAGGTATCGATCGCGGCAGCGATGATCTGGCTTGTTGCGTAGGTGTCGCTTCCGCCGAACTCCCTGCCGGAGATCAGCACCGCTTCATCGACGCCCATGGCGATCAGCTCGCGCAGCATGCCTTCCGCAGGCGGCGGGCCCATGGAGAAAACGACGACCTTGCAGTCCAGTTCATCCTTCAGTGCCAGAGCGGCTTCAACAGCATTCAGGTCATCGGGATTTGTGATCGCCTGCATGGAAGCTCTGTTCAGTGTTCCGTCCGGATTCACGGCCACCTTGCCGGTGGTATCCGGGACCTGTTTGACAGTCACAATAATCTTCATAATGTCTTTCCCTCCCGCTTGTTATTTCAGCAGAGACCCTGCGATGACCATCTGCTGGACCTGCGTCGTGCCTTCATAGATACTGGTGATACGGGCATCGCGATAGAGGCGTTCCACCTTGTACTCTTTGATGTAGCCGTAGCCGCCGTGGATCTGGACGGCTTTGTATGCGCAGCGGTTCGCTGCCTCTGCCGCGAAGTACTTCGCCATGGAGCACGCTGCTGTCGCGTCTTTGCCGGCATCCTTGAGAACAGCCGCATTGTAAACAAGCTCTCTGGCAGCCGCCACATCCGTCGCCATCTCGGCGATCATGAAGCTGATTCCCTGGAAATCAGCGATCGGACGGCCGAACTGCTTACGCTCTTTGGCGTATTTCACGGATTCCTCGAGGCAGGACTGGGCAATGCCGACCGCCTGTGCGGCCATACCGAGACGTCCGCCGTCAAGGGTCTTCATCGCAACTGCGAAGCCTTTATGGAGCGGTCCGACGAGGCAGTCCTTCGGGACGCGGACATCTTCAAGGACGACGTCCGATGTCGGATAGCCGTTGATACCCATCTTGTTCTCATGAGCACCGCAGGAAACGCCCGGAAGCTTCATGTCTACGATAAACATGCTGATTCCGCGGGATCCCTTTGCCTTGAGATCCGTCTTCGCAAAGACGATCGCCCAGTCAGCCATGGGCGCGCCGGAGATGAAGCACTTGCGGCCGTTCAGCACGAAGCAGTCGCCGTCTTCGACAGCTGTCGTCACGGTTCCGCCCGCGTCAGAACCTGCGCCGGGCTCTGTCAGGGCAAATACCAGGATCTTCTCACCGGATGCGACCGGCGGAAGGTATTTCTTCTTCTGTTCCTCATTGCCGGCCAGCATCAGCGGGCCGCCGCCCAGCGAATTGGACGTATTGGCATAAATGGAAAGCACAGCATCTACTCTTGCCAGTTCTTCCACCATGAGCGCATAGCTCAGATAATCACCGCCGGCGCCGCCGTACTCTTTGGGAATCTTTACGCCCATAAAGCCGTACTTTGCCATTTTGTGATGTAAATCCCAGTTGAATTCACCGGTCAGGTCCAGTTCGTCCTGGATCTCTTTGGTAAACTCGGTCTCGGCAAACTGCCGGAAGAGCTTCTGCTCCATGGCATGCTTCTTGTCTAAGATCATGTGTTTATCCTCC
>CACZTA010000376.1 GCA_902783935.1 uncultured Lachnospiraceae bacterium
CACCGGTAGAACAGGCGTTCCGCTCTGAGGAGATCGAGCAGTTTATCAGAGACTGCGGCGTGACCGTCCTCTGCGATGAGCAGGCGGAAATCGCCGGAGGGGCGGTTCAAGTCGTCGGCCGGCTGGACGGGCAAAAAGCCGGAGACGGCACGACAGACAGAAAATCTGCTGCGGAGGTGCTCGCGGATACAGACCCGGAAAAAGAGATTATTGTCCTCCAGCATGAGCCGGTCGGGTTCGAAGAACTCCGGGAAAACGGGGCGGACCTCGTTCTCTGCGGGCATACGCATAACGGCCAGATTTTTCCCGGAAACCTGATTGTTCCGTTTTTCAATGAAAATGCGTACGGCCTGAAGACGATCGGCGGCATGGATACGGTCGTGACTTCCGGGACCGGCTATTACGGACCGCCCATGCGGGTCGGGACGGACAGCGAGATCATGGTTCTTGAAATCTCCGAAAAATAACCGTGTGGAAACGGCGCTTTTTGGAGTATAATAGAGGCAACAGTTTTGAGGGAGACGCTTATGAAAAAGATTTGTTTGAGTGCCTGTTTCAATTTTCTGGTCCTGACGGCTTTTATGTGCGCGGTGTCCTGCGCCGCGTCGGATGAGTCCGTAAAGCTTTCTTCGGGGGTCCAGTACCGGATTGAGGAGAACGAGGCCGTTATTACGGGAGGAAACCGGTACCTGCCGGAGGAGCTGACGATCCCGGCCGAGATCAGAGGCTGCCCGGTGACGCGCATTGAAAAGGACGCATTCTACCACAAAGAGACCCTGACGAGCGTGACGCTTCCGGATTCACTGAAGGAAATCGGGCAGTCCGCTTTTATGGGGTGCACGAATCTGATCAGTATCAATCTTCCGGACAGCATTACAGAGATCGGGAAAGAAGCGTTTTCACAATGCACCCGCCTGATTGAGGTCACGCTGCCGGCCGGCCTGACGGTTGTCAGCGACCGGATGTTCATGAACTGCTATGCGCTGGAGAAGGTCGCGATGCCGGAAGACGTGACATCTATAGGTGCTTATGCGTTCAGGGACTGCAGCCGCCTGATGGAGATGGAGCTGCCGGAAGGACTGAAAGAAGTCGGAGATTATGCCTTTAACGGGTGTGACGGACTGAAGGACATGAAGCTTCCGGAAAGTGTGGAGACGATCGGCGAGCATGCTCTCGCGAAGTAAACCAGCCGGACAGTTAAAGGATAAAAGGGACAGCTGTTTCCGCCGGAAATCCCGGCAGACACTGTCCCTTTTGTTTTTATCAGGGACATTTCTGAGCGCTTCCTGCGCGGACCGGGACGGGAAAGGATTTTTATTATGAAGCAGAAGAGAAGCAAAACCGGGATCATCATCGTTATCCTGCTTGCGCTGCTGGCAGCTGCCGCCTGGCTGTACATGAGCGGCCGGATCAGTATTCCGCAGCTTGAAAACCGGAAAGAATCGGCGGTGACGGTCGATGAGAGCAAACTGAAAACCGCGTATACAGGTACGATCCGCGTGACAACGGAAGGGAACGGGACGATCGAGCCGGAGAACAAGAAAACGGAAGCAGCTGACTATACGGTTGAGATCAGCCATGTTGAAGTGGAAAACGGCGACGTGGTGAAAGAAGGCGACCTGATCGCGGAGATTGATCCCGATTCCGTCGAAGACCGGATCAGCGAAATCGAAGCGGAGATTGAGGACCTGAACAAGTCCATCAAAGATATGAGCAAGGGCGGCTCCCAGACCATCGCGTCTCCCGTGCCCGGCCGCGTAAAGCGCATCTTTGTCAAAGAGGATGACGTGCTCGGTGAAGTGTCGGAAAAAAACGGCGGCCTCATTGAAATCTCGGCGGACAAAAAGCTGAAGGTTGAATTTGTGTCTTCGAATAAACTGAAGCCGGGCAGTACGGTGACAGTGTCATTCGGAAGCTTCGAGGAAGAAGGCACTGTCCTGGAGAGAAACGGCGACACCTACGTGGTGACGATCACGGATAAATCCGATTACCAGGTCGACACGGCGGCGGAAATCCTGGACAGCGACGAGAATAAGCTCGGGGAGGGCATCCTTCTCTCAAATGCGCCGTATCTGGTGGATTCCCGGTACGGGGTCTGTGATTCGGTCAACGTCAATGTCGGCGACTCGGTGGACTCCGGCACGACGCTGATCACGCGGACGGACTATTCCTACAATGCGGATTATACGGACGCTGTCCGCGACCGGGAAGAGAAGAAAGAAAAACTCATGACGCTCAGAGCCCTCAAAAAGGATCCCGCATTCTATGCGCCTTCGGACGGCATTGTTTCGGAAATGATGCTGAAGAACCGCCAGACGGTACAGGAAGACGAAGCGATGTATACGCTGATTTCCACGGACAAATACTGGCTGAAGGCTGAAATTGACGAGCTGGATATTCCGGGAGTCAGGGAAGGGCAGGACGTGACCATCGTCTTCGACGCGTTTGAAGATGAGGAGTATAACGGAAAAGTTGTCAAGGTGAGCGCGCTCGGGATGAATACCGGAGGCGTGACGACGTACACGGTGACCATAGAGATGGACGGCGTCGAAAAGGTCAAGATCGGGATGAGCGCAACCGCAACCATCGAACTTGAAAAGAAAAGCGATGTTCTGCTGGTGCCGGTGGATGCCGTAAAATCGGAGAACGGGGAGAAGTACGTGACCGTCGTCTCCGGGACAGATGTGAGTGAAGTCAGGGTGGAAGTCGGACTGGTCAACAGTTCAGAAGCGGAGATCCTGAGCGGCCTCACGGAAGGACAGCAGGTCATCGAGGAGACGAAGGAGACAGAGGACTGGATGCTGCAGATGATGCGTCAGAACCGGGCGGCCAGAGAAGGACAGAGCCCGTTTGCGGCATGAGGATGAGGACAGGGAGATATGATCGAACTTCGCGATATTAAGAAAATTTATCAGCTCGGCGGAGAAGAGGTCCATGCGCTGGACGGCGTTTCCCTGGTTATAGAGGACCGCGAGTTCGTGGCGGTAGTCGGTGCATCCGGGAGCGGAAAATCCACGCTGATGAACATCATCGGCTGCCTGGATACGCCGGATGAGGGCGCCTATTTTATCGACGGCCAGGATGTGTCAGACCTGTCCGAGCATGACCAGAGCATCATGAGAAACCGGAAGATCGGGTTTATCTTCCAGCAGTTTAACCTGCTGCCGAAGCTGACTGCCTATGAGAATGTCGAGCTGCCGCTGATCTATCAGGGAGTCTCTTCGGCTGAGCGGAAGGAGCGGGTTACGGAAGCCCTGAAGCGGGTCGGACTGGAAAACCGCATGTGGCACAGGCCCAACCAGCTTTCCGGCGGCCAGCAGCAGAGAGTGGCGGTGGCCAGGGCGCTCGTGACCCGGCCTGCCCTGATCCTGGCGGACGAGCCGACCGGCAACCTGGACTCCCATTCGACGGGCGAGATCATGGAGCTCCTGAAAGAGCTGCACCGGGCGGGAAATACGCTTGTGCTGATTACGCACGATGATGAGATCGCCTCGGAAGCGCCAAGACGGGTGAGGCTTTTTGACGGAAAGGTCGTTGCCGACATGAGGAGCGATGCGCGGAAAGCGGACGGAAGCAGCGGCACGGACTTTGACGGAAACGCCGTTGCGGACCGGAATATGAAAGCCGCACCGGCGCCGGTTATGCGGAGCGGTCCCGGAGGCGGTTCCCCAGGCGGCGGGAGTGCCGGGACGGTGAGCGGTCCCGGGGAAGAGAGCTTTATCCCCGAAGAGGACCCGGAGGAGGTGACGGACGGCAGATGAAAGTATCACAGGCAGGAAAGATGGCCCTTTCCGCCATTCTCTCCAATAAACTGAGATCCTTCCTCACGATGCTGGGGATTATCATCGGGGTTATGGCCGTGACGCTCCTGATTTCGATTGTCCAGGGAGCGTCCAATACCGTGACGGGGCAGCTCGATGATCTCGGCGGCGACCAGCTGATCGTCCAGATCATCAATCCGACGAAACGCCTGACGCTCTCCGAAGTCGAGGCGCTGGCGGAGGAAGAGGGCGTCGCCTATGTTTCCCCGACGCTCGGCGGGAACGGGACGGCCAGGGCTTTCGGGAATTCCATGGACGTATCGGTCAGCGGCATCACCGGCTCCTATAAGGATGTGCAGGGGCTCGATCTCGAGTCCGGCCGCGTCATTACGCAGACAGATAATGACTACCGGCTCAGCGTCTGCGTGATCGGCCGCAAAGTCGCGACAGAGCTCTTCGGAACGACTGCATGTATCGGAAAGAATCTCCGCCTGAACGGAAAGGACTACCGGATCGCCGGCGTGCTTACGGAACAGGTTCAGACAGCGGTCGAAGACCCGAACGCAACCGTGTATATCCCGCTGACAAATGCCCAGCGCCTGCTCTCGGAGGTCAATGTGAGTCTCTTCTATGTGGCGGTGGAAGAAGAGGCGGACATGGATGCCGTGAAAGCCCTGCTCGACAGGAAGCTTCTGGCGAAATATGACGACGAAGATGATTATCTGATCGTCAACATGGCGGATGTCATCGACATTATCGACACGATCATGGGCACGCTCGAGCTGCTGCTGGCGGCGATTGCGGGGATTTCCCTCGTCGTCGGCGGGATCGGCATCATGAACATCATGCTGGTCTCCGTCACGGAGAGGACGAGGGAAATCGGGATCCGGAAAGCCATCGGGGCGCAGAGAGGGGATATCATCGTGCAGTTCATGATTGAGTCCGTGATTCTGTCGCTCTTCGGCGGCATCATCGGCATGGCTGTGAGCCAGGCAGTCCTGACGACTGTCAATATCCTGCATCCGGGCTATAATTTTGCGATTTCATTCAACACCGGGGCAGTGGCACTCGGATTTTCAATCCTTGTCGGCCTCGTGTTCGGGATTTATCCGGCCGCCAAGGCAGCCGGGCTGAAGCCGATCAACGCACTCAGGTACGAATAAAGCCGGATGCTGTTGCTGAGGAATAATTCGTGCTATAATTTATGCACAGCGATACTATTTCTTTAAGGATGGAGGACCACATATGAATTTATTAAATCTTTTACTCGGATCCATGACATCAGATGATTCCGTAAACGCGCTTTCGGCCAAAACAGGCGCTTCCGCCATGCAGATGATGAAACTCGTGAAGCTCGCGCTTCCGCTGATCATCAGGTATCTGACGAAAAACGCCTCTTCCGCACAGGGCGCCCAGTCCCTGATCGGCGCGCTGATGCAGCATAAGAACACCCGCTCGATGCCCGAGCAGATCGGCGAAGCCGACGCAGATGACGGCGGCAAGATCCTGAAGCATATTTTCGGGGATGATGAGGAACAGGTTGTGGCCGATCTTGCGGAAAAGACCGAGCTCGACAGAGGAATCGTCAACAGCGCGCTTGCCAGCATGGCCCCCGGACTTATGTCCGGCCTGTCAGCCGCTTCTGAACAGGCATCTGCGGCAAAGACAGCATCGGGCTTTGATTTTACGGATCTGGCAGGCCTTTTCGGCGCTGCACAGCAGCAGAAACCGGCGGGCCTCGGCGGTCTCCTGGGCGGTCTTCTCGGCGGCCAGGGCGGCGGCCTGTTCGGCGGCGGCGGAACAGATCTCGACGGGGACGGCAAGCCGGACAGCCTGACGGACGGCAGCG
>CACZTA010000377.1 GCA_902783935.1 uncultured Lachnospiraceae bacterium
CGCCGGATCTCAGCCAGATCAGCTTCTGTTTCCGCAAGATCAATCGCCATAAGGACGGACTCAAGCTGCGCGAGATCTTCCTCTGTCTCTTCAATCTGCGCCGTCATGGCCTCGGACGTCCGTTTCAGCTTATTATAGCGGGCAAAATACCGCTGTGCGTTTTCTGATGCGCTAAGCGTGGGGTCAAGCGCAATCGTGACCGGCTCGCCGGTGTAATAGCTGGTGCAGGTAAACGAACTTGCGCCCTCCGGCACAGAATATCCGTAGGTATTCAGCATTTCCCCGCAGATCCGGTATTTGTCCCGCTTCTCCGTGCTCTGCATCTGCTTCTCCTGAAGCAGGAGCTTTTTCCGGGTCCGGTCGCACACAGTCGTGACGACATGGCGCAGGTCCGCGGATTTCTGCTTCATGCGGGTGACTTTTTCCTTAGCTCCGTAATAAGCGCGGATCATGGAGCCCGAGTCGGGATACCGGACAGTCTCATACGGCTCATGCCCGTACATCGTATAAGGAAGGCTGCCGAATTCGACCGGTTCATCCTGAAGCATGACGACCGAAGGACTGAAACGGGCGTCCCTGATCCGGTCTGTCATCTTCTCAAATGTACCCGCAAGAGTTTCTTTTTCCTCCGGGGAAAGATCTGTCCATCCCTTCCGCGGATCGATGCCGGCTTCAAAAAGAAGTTCTTCTGCGCGGGAGGGAGAAATCCCTGTAAAGCTGCCGTACAGGCCTTTGACAAGATCCTGCTGCGTGCCGCTCATAATCTGGGAGAATTCATCCGCGGAAGCGCACGCCATCGGGTCATGTCTTCCCGACTGGGACGGAATAAACCAGGTCCTTCCGGGCAGAACCTCACGCACGGAACTGACGCTTCGCGGAATTCTTTTGATACTGTCGATAATGACATCATTTTCATCCGTGAAAATGATGTTGCTGTACTTCCCCATTAGCTCGATAATCAGCTTCCTGCTGCAGAGGTCGCCCATCTCGTCCCTGTGCCTGACGGTCAGGATCACGATGCGCTCAAGGGACGGCTGCGTGATGTCAGTAATGACGCCGCCCTGGAGATGCTTCCTCAGAAGCATGCAGAAATTCGGCGCTGTCATGGGCGCCTCTTTTTTTGCTTCCGCGAGATAAAGAAGCGGCAGGGAAGCATTGGCACTCATACAGAGATAGTATTGTGCCTTCCGGTTTCTGACCTGCAGGAACAGCTCGTCTTTCTCGGGCTGGATAATCCGGGAAATGCTGCCGTCCATGATGGTACCCCGCAGGTCAGAGACAATATTTGCTGTTGTAATGCCATCAAAAGCCATAGGATCTGTCTTTTATTTGCGAATGACGAAATTAATGATCTTGCCGGGCACGAGGATCTCTTTTATGACGGTCATTCCTGCCAGGCGGTCGGCGACGGCCTTTCTGCCCGCCTCAAGGACATCATCTCTCGCTGCATTGACGCTGACGGAGATAACAGCCTTCGTTTTGCCGTTCAGCTGCACCGGGATTTCGACGACTTCATCGGCAGCGAGTTCTTCGTCGGCAACCGGCCAGGCTTCATGGAAGACAGAATCCGTATGCCCGAGACGCTCCCAGAGTTCTTCGGCGAGATGCGGTGCGAACGGGGCCAGGAGCGTGACGTACGTGCCGATCGTCTCCAGATCGACGCCGCCGTATTCCTGGACCATCTTCTGCATCTGGTTATTGTATTCCATGAATTTCGAGACAGCCGTATTAAGCGCAAACTGGTCGAGTCGCATCGTGATGTCGGAGATCAGTTTGTGGCGGAGACGGATCATCTCCGGATTGGGGGCGACATTCTTTTCGATGCTTTCAGACGCGACATTCCAGAATTTGTTCAGGAAGCGGTTGACGCCGTCAATCCCGCGCTCGTCCCAGGCGGAATCCTGCTGCGGCGGTCCGATAAACAGTTCGTAGATTCTCAGGGAATCACAGCCGTAATCGCGGACCATGTCATCGGGAGAGACGACATTTCCGAGGGATTTGCTCATCTTCACGCCCTTCGGTCCGAGGATCATACCCTGGTTAAACAGCCGGCGGAACGGCTCATCAAAGTCAACTGCACCGATATCATGCAGGAATTTTGTATAGAATCTCGAATACAGAAGATGAAGAACCGCATGCTCTACGCCGCCGATATACATATCAACCGGCAGATAGTAATCCGCTTTTTCGCGGCTCACAAGCTCCTTGTCATTGTGAACGTCGACATAGCGCAGGAAATACCAGGAAGACCCTGCCCACTGGGGCATGGTGTTCGTCTCACGCTTTGCCGGGCGTCCGCAGCACGGGCAGGTCGTATTTACCCACTCGTCGATCGCGGCAAGCGGAGATTCGCCCGTGTCAGTCGGCTGATAGGATTCCACATCGGGGAGGAGTACCGGGAGCTGTTCTTCCGGTACCGGCACCGCCCCGCATTCCGGGCAGTGGATAATCGGAATCGGTTCGCCCCAGTATCTCTGTCTCGAGAAGACCCAGTCGCGGAGTTTATAGTTGACGGTTTTCTTTCCGATTCCCTTCTTTTCGATGATGGCCGGGGCTTCCTCTTTCAGGACGGAGGATTCCATCCCGTTCCATTCACCGGAATTGATCATGGTGCCGGACGCCTCTGTATAGGCTTCCTGCATATCCTCGATTTCGATCCCGTCTTTTGCGATGACCTGAATGATCGGCAGGTCGAATTTTTTTGCGAACGCGAAGTCGCGGTCGTCATGGGCGGGGACGCACATGATCGCGCCCGTGCCGTAATCCGCAAGGACATAGTCGGACAGCCAGACCGGAACCTTTTCTCCGTTCATCGGATTAATGGCATACGTTCCCGTGAAGACACCTGTCTTCTCTTTGTTCTGGACGCGGTCGACACTCGATTTGGCAGCTGCCATCGCGCAATATGCCTCGACGGCTTCTTTCTGTTCAGGAGCAGTGATCTTCGACACCAGTTCATGCTCCGGCGCAAGAACCATGAAAGTGGCGCCGAAAAGCGTATCCGGACGTGTCGTATAGACATTGATTTTTTCATCCGTGCCCTCGACCGGGAAAAGAACTTCCGCACCATAGGAACGGCCGATCCAGTCTGTCTGCATCTTCTTGACCTTTTCGGGCCATTCAAGGCCGTCGAGACCCTCGAGCAGACGGTCCGCGTAAGCGGTGATCTTCAGCATCCACTGGCGGAGATTCTTTTTGGTCGTCTCACTGCCGCAGCGCTCGCACTTGCCGTCGGCGACTTCTTCGTTCGCCAGGACGGCTTTGCAGTGGGGGCACCAGTTCAGCGGCATCTCTTTTTCATAGGCGAGGCCCTTTTTAAACATCTGGACAAAGATCCACTGGGTCCATCTGTAGAAAGCCGGATCTGTCGTATTCAGCTCCATATCCCAGTCGCGGATCGCCCCGATCTGGTCAATCTGGCGCTTGATATTCCTGATGTTGGCTTCCGTGGAAACGGAAGGGTGCTGGCCCGTCTGGATCGCATAGTTCTCGGCCGGCAGACCGAAGGCATCCCATCCCATGGGGTGGATGACATAATGGCCTCCGTCCATCATTTTATATCTGGCCCATACGTCTGAGATAACATAACCTCTCCAGTGTCCGACATGGAGTCCGGCGCCGGAAGGATACGGGAACATATCAAGGCAGTAATACTTCGGTTTTTTTCCGTCATTGACATTGACGGGATTCTCTTCCCATCTTTTTCTCCACTTTGATTCGATTTCAATGTGATTATAGGGAGCTGACATCTGATGCCTCCTCGTGTTTTATTACGGTATTATCCGTTTTATTCTAGGTTGACGGCAGGTATTTGTCAAGAAAACCGGCATTTTCATGATTCCCCGCGGATCATGAGAAATGCGCCGAGGTTTCCCCGCCTTCCTTTTGTTGCCCTGTGGGAAAACAGCAGGTCCGGATTACATGCGGTGCAAAGGCCCGAGAGGGAAATCCGGCCGGCAGGAATGCCTGCCTCCACCATAATCCCCTTGTTCGCCCCCGCAAGGTCCAGCATGTATTTCCCGTTGTCTTCCGGGCGGACATAAGCGCTCGGAAACTGCTTCGCCACTTCATAGTCAACTTCATAGCAGTCCTGGCAGATGCACGGGCCGATTGCCGCGATCATATCCCGGGGGTCAGAGCCGAATTCGCGCCGCATAGCCTCTATGGTGACAAGTGCCATCCGGTTTGCCGTGCCCCTCCAGCCCGAGTGTGAAAGCCCGATGGCATGGCGGACCGGGTCTGCGAAATACAGCGGGACGCAGTCTGCATAGAAAGTTGCCAGGACGACGCCCGGTTCATCCGTGATCATCCCGTCGATATCCGTCCGGTCTTTTTCTCTCGTAATGCCGCGCCCCCTGTCCGCTTTTCCGACGCGCTCCACATTCGTCGTGTGCGTCTGGTCCGAGCACACGATATCTTCTGCGCGGAATGAGCAGGCGGCTGCAATCCTGCGGAAATTCTCCATGACATGCTCCCGGCAGTCCGGTTCCTGGGCAAAGCTCAGGTTCATGGAGGCGAGATGCCCGGTGCTGACGCCGCCGAATCTCGTGGAAAAGGCATTCATAAGCCAGCTTTCCCTGTCAAAAGAGGGAAAGGACAGCCACAGAACGTCATCACTTCTGTGAAATGTCATTCCCTCGCCGTGTTCACTGATAAAATTAATATCCATTTTCTTTCTTTCCGGTTTTATCTGATGCGTCTTCTTCCCGCAGAAGAAGATATATGAAATGCATCGCGGACCAGTTGAATGCCGCCGGGCGTGATCCCGACCACATCAAATCGCACGGGTGTCGTCTCCGGCATGCCGTTTTCCAGCAGATAATGCACCGCCGTCCGGAAGATCCGCTGCTGCTTTCTCCTGTTGACAGCTGCCAGGGGACCGCCGGCCCTGCTCTCATCCGCCCTGTATTTCACTTCCGTAAAGACCAGGTAGTCCGTAGGCTCTCCGTACGGCATGCGGACCTCTTCCCGGGCTACGATGTCGATTTCCCCAGTCCTGCATCTGTAATTCCTTACAACTATGCGGAAACCGCAGCTGACCAGATAGTCACAGGCTGCCTGTTCATAATCCGCTCCGACCTGTCGTCTGTTCATCCGGAACCCTCTTGGCGTATATTAAAGGAAGTGACCGATAAAGCTTCTCCGGTGTATCGGGCATGGTCCGTATTTCTTCAGCGCGGCGATGTGCTCCGCCGTTCCGTACCCTTTATTTCTGGCAAACCCGTATTCCGGATAAACAGTGTCATATTCCTGCATCATCCTGTCCCTCGTCACTTTTGCGATAATGCTGGCGGCCGCGATCGACACGCTGGAAGCATCCCCGTGAATAATCGGGCACTGGGGCAGTTCTGTTCCGGGAATCGTAACCGCGTCGTTCAGAAGAAAATCCGGGGCAGGATTCATGGATGAAATGGCTTTCCGCATGGCGGAATAGGTCGCCTGCAGGATATTGATGCCGTCAATCACTTCCGGCGGTTCGCAGGCGAGGCCGATGGAGACAGCTTCTCTCATAATGACTTCATACAGTTCATCTCTTTTTTTTGCCGACAGCTTCTTTGAATCATTCAGCCAGAGAATCCTGTGATCTGCCGGCAGTATGACGGCGCATGCACAGACAGGGCCGGCCAGCGGGCCGCGCCCGACTTCATCTACACCGGCAAGAAGGCCCCTGTCGGCAAACTGCCGCTCATAAACCATCATGCTCTCCGTCCTTGCGATTTCTTTTTCAAGACGGATGCGGGCTTTTTCTTCTTTCTCTCTCTGCTTCTTCAGCTGTGCCTCAGTCATCGTTCATCCACCGTTTCAAGCGTTATGGGGCCGAGCCTGCCGGACCTGAAATCATCCAGGAGGGCAGCTGCCGCCTTTTCGTAATCAACCGCTCCTCCGGCTTTGAGACAGCCCCTCGCGCGTCCGATCTGCTCAAGTATCCCGGCTTCCGCCCCTGAAGGCATGGACCCGTACCGCTCCTGAAGGCGGGACGAATATGACGGATGCTGATTCAGGAAACGGATCAGGCCGCAGCTGAGTTCCGCGGTATCCAGCACCGTATCCGGTATGGACCCGATCCATGCGATCTTCTGTCCGGTTTCCTGATTTTCGAACTTCGGCCAGAGAAGGCCCGGCGTATCCAGAAGCTGTACATCCCTGCTCATGCGGATCCACTGGCGTCCTTTTGTGACGCCGGGTTTATTTCCGGTTTTCAGCGAGGAAGACCCGGAGAACGAATTAATAAATGTGGATTTTCCGACATTCGGGATGCCGGCAGCCATCGCGCGGACCGGCCTGCCGGTAATTCCTTTTCTCCGGTCCCGCTCGATTTTTTCACGGCAGGCCTCACGGATGAGAGGCGTCAGGCTTTTCAGCGCGGCCCGGTTCCTGAGGTCACAGGCATAAGGAAGAATCCCCTGTTCCCGGTAATAATCCAGCCACCTGGCGGTTTCTTTCCCGTCAGCAAGGTCCGTTTTTCCGAACAGGATGATCCGTGCCTTTCCCCGGGCCAGTCTGTCTATTTCAGGATTTCTTCCGGAAAAAGGAATGCGGGCGTCAATGATCTCAATCACGAGATCAATCAGCTTCATGTTTTCCTCTAGTTCCCGGATCGTCTTTGTCATATGTCCGGGAAACCACTGGTAGTCCAAACAGAACCTCCTTTACCTGACAAAACCGGCTGACGTATACGGCCGGATCCGGAACCACACCTTGCCGATGATGTTTGTTTTCCTGATATTTCCGACATCGGCGAAACGGCTGTCCTCGCTGTTGTTGCGGTTATCTCCGAGCACAAAGTATTCATTGCTCCCGAGACGGACGCTGTTCTCGGCTATGCCGGGGTTGGTAATATTCGGAAACTCCCTGCTCTCAATGTAGGTTTTTCCGTTAATCAGAATCAGGCCGTCCCTGATCTGGACAGTCTCGCCCGGCAGCCCGATCACCCGCTTTACATGGATGCCGCTGTCAAATGTACCGCTGCTTCTGTAGGCAATCACATCGCCCCGCCGGACACCGGTCAGCGCGTAAGCCGCCCGGTTCACGAATACCTGGTTGCCGGCTTCAAGCGTCGGGCTCATCGCGCTTTCCTGCAGGATGACGGAACTGAACAGAAGAAATGCCGTAACCGCTGCGAGGAGCACGACAATAATCAGTTCAAAAATCACGCGCAGAAACCGCCTGCGCTTCTCTCTCCTGATTCTGCTCTTATATTCTTTTGACTGAGTGGATTTTGCCATTATAAAAAACACTCCCGGAAATGGACTGATGAATCCGGCATCTTAGGAAGATGCCCTGAATGAAGAAAAAGGGAAGCAAACACATTCTCTGTATCCGCATCCCTTCCTCATAACTGTTCACAACAATTCCTGTGATGTGAAGCGAGCGTCCGGACCTTACCGGATCACTTCCTTGACCTTTGCACGCTTGCCGGTACGTTCTCTCAGATAGAAAAGCTTTGCTCTTCTGACCTTGCCGTGACGCACCACCTGGATCTTCTCCACATTCGGAGAATGAAGCGGCCATGTCTTTTCAACACCGATTCCGTTGGAGATTTTGCGCACCGTAAATGTCTCACGGTTGCTGCCGCCCTGTCTCTTAATGACAACGCCTTCGAAAATCTGGATACGTTCGCGGTTGCCTTCCTTGATCTTTCCGTGTACGCGAACTGTATCGCCGACACGGAAGTCGTCAATTTCTGTTTTCAGCTGGGCTTCTTCGATCTTTCTGATGATTTCGTTCATGTTTTTCTCCTTATTCTTCAGGATGTTCATTGCCGGTGTGCCGCGCGTCCGCATGGGATCCGTCAGAAAAAAATCCCGGACATGTCATGCACGGTTCCGCAAGAGGACCATCTTATTGACAAACAGCTTTACTATAATACTATAAAACATCGCGGTTGGCAAGGTATTTACGGATGAATTCGCGTTCCTTCGGGCTTATGGCGGCCGTCTCCAGCAGGTCGGGACGCCTCTCTGCTGTCCTGATCAGGGACTGTTCCCTTCTCCAGGCATCCACCTTTGCATGGTCCCCTGAGAGAAGGATGCGGGGAACCGGGATCCCGTTCCAGACTTCCGGCCTGGAATACTGCGGATGTTCCAGCAGTCCGCCTCCGAAAGAGTCATCTTCTGCGGAGTCTTCATTGTGGAGGACTCCCGGAATCATGCGTGAAATCGCATCGATCAGGCACATGGCCGGCAATTCGCCCCCGGTAAGGACAAAATCACCGATCGAGATTTCGTCTGTCACGATTTCTCCGATCACCCGTTCGTCAATTCCCTCATAGTGGCCGCACAGGAACACAATCCCTTTTTCCAGTGCAAGTTCTCTGGCCATGGCCTGGTCAAACACTTTTCCCTGAGGCGTCAGATAGACGACCCTCGGCTTATAGGAAAGCCTGTCGGCCACTGATCTGAACGCATCATATACGGGCTGTGCCTGCATGACCATTCCGGCCCCGCCCCCGTAGGGATAATCATCCGTCTTCCCGTGTCTGCTGTTGGTATAATCACGGATATTCACCGCTTCAAGGCGGAGAATATCTTCCTCGATCGCACGTCCGATTATGCTTGTCTGAAGTCCCTGCATGATCATGTCAGGGAATAATGTCAGTACGTAATACTCCACGTTCAGATCTCCCTCATAATGCGGACCGTAATCCGCCCGTGTTCCGGGTCGAGGTCGAGGACGCAGTCGGGAATCACGGGAATATAAGTCATCTTCCCGTCCGCCGTTTCTGCTTCGTATACATCATTTGCGCCTGTGCGCAGGACATTTTTCAGAACCCCGTACCTGCTCCCGTCCTCCAGATACAAAGTGCATCCGATCAGATCGCCGATAAAGTATTCGCCTTCTGCGAGAGGGATTGCATCCTCCCGGCGGACGGCGAGGATGACTTTGCGGAGTTTTTCAGCTTCTTCCACGGTGTTTACTTCGCGGAAGCGGATAATCGGCCTTCCCTTGAAGAACCGGACCGATTCGATCGTGTATTCCCGCTCCCCGTCAGGGTGCTCCAGAAGAACCCGCTCGAGATCAAGAAACCGCTCCGGTTCGTCTGTCATCGGAAATACATTCACTTCGCCTTTTAATCCGTGTGTCGATGTGATGACACCGATTTCCAGTTTTTCAAGCATCTTACTGTACGATATCCACGGAGACTTTTTCCCCGGTTTTTGTGGATGCTGCTTTTACGACTGCCCGCAGCGCCTTTGCGATGCGGCCCTGGCGTCCGATCACCTTTCCCATGTCGGAGGCGGCTACCCTGAGCTCGATGATCGTCTCGTCATCTTCTTTGCGCTCAGAGACCGAAACTTCCTCCGGGTGTTCAACCAGGGATTTCGCGATATATTCAACCAGCTCTTTCATCATGCACCTCCTGTCTGTGCTGCACCGGCATCACCGGTACGTTCGGTACATGGAAAATTCACTTTTCGATACCGGCGAGTTTCAGAAGCTTGGCGACTTCTTCTGTCGGCTGCGCGCCGTTCTTCAGCCATTTTTTGGCTGCTTCTTCATCGATTGAGAATGCAGACGGGTTCTGGGTCGGATCATAATGACCGATCTCTTCGATAAAACGGCCGTCTCTCGGGGATCTTGAATCCGCCACGACGATTCTGTACATCGGTGCCTTCTTCTTGCCCATTCTTCTTAATCTCATTTTTACCATAATGTGTTTTCCTCCAGAATTTAGATAATTGTATATAGTGAACGCATAGAATGCTTTTACTATCTTTATGATCAGAACGGCAGCTTCATTCCGCCGAACATATTTCCGAGATTTCCTTTCCTGCCCTTGCCCTTCATCATGCCCGGCATCTGCTTCATCATCTTCCGCGCCTGGTCAAACTGCTTGACGAGACGGTTGACTTCCGAGATATCGCATCCGGATCCTCGCGCGATGCGCTGTTTGCGGGACACATTCAGGATGTCGGGATTTGCCCTCTCCTCCGGCGTCATCGACAGGATCATCGCTTCCGTGCGCTTCATCGCCTGTTCGTCGATCATGGCTGAGAGATCGCCTGCCTTGGCGCCGACGCCGGGAAGCATGGAGAGTATGCTCTCGAGGCCGCCCATCTTTTTCATCTGTTCCATACTGGTCAGATAGTCATCAAACCCGAAGTTGGCCTTGCGGAATTTCTTTTCCATTTCCGCGGCTTTTTCTTCGTCAAGGCTCTCCTGGGCTTTCTCGATGAGGGTCATGACATCCCCCATGCCGAGAATGCGGCTCGCCATTCTGTCAGGATAAAACGGCTCGAGGTCCGTCATCTTTTCGCCCATCCCGACGTACAGCAGCGGCTTTCCTGTCATCTCCCTGACGGAGAGCGCGGCACCGCCTCTTGTATCACCGTCGCATTTTGACAGGATCACGCCGTCAATACCGACTTTATAGGTAAACGTCTTTGCGACATTGACCGCTTCCTGGCCGGTCATCGCATCCACGACGAGGACCGTGAAATCCACCTCGACTTCGCGCTTGATGTTTTTCAGTTCCTTCATCATGCCGTCGTCGATCTGGAGACGTCCGGCAGTATCGATGATCAGTATATTGTTTCCGTTTTCTTTCGCATGGGACCATGCAGCCTTCGCTATATCGACGGGGTCTTTTTTATCACCCATCGTGAAAACCGGGACGCCGACTTTTTCGGCGTTGGTCTGCAGCTGGCTGATTGCGCCGGGCCTGTAAA
>CACZTA010000378.1 GCA_902783935.1 uncultured Lachnospiraceae bacterium
AAAAAGTAAGCGAAAATGTACACCGGATATGGGCTTGGAGGCTTGAACACAGAAATAACAGCAAGCCACGGTTTGCGATAACGGAAAATGCATTTGATATTGGAAACCTACAATTGTCTATGAACCTGACTTTGCCGGGCAAAAGACGATATTTGCAATAAGATGACGGGCTGAGTGTACATTTTGGGCCAAAAAATCTCAAAAAAGTCAAATGGCATGCCAAACACCCGGAATTTGCCGAAAGCAGCAAGCAGACCGGCCGGGAATGCCGCAACAAAATAAACAATTTATTAAAGGGGGAAAACATGAACAGAGAAGAAGCACTCGAACTGCTGAAGAAGTACAACAAAGACGAATATCACGTCTATCACGGCGAGACCGTCGGTGGCGTTATGAGATATTTCGCGGAGCAGCTCGGATACGGTGACGAGGCAGATTTCTGGGAGAATGTCGGAATTCTGCATGACATCGATTTCGAGCTTTATCCGGAGGAGCACTGTCAGCATGCGCCGGAAATGCTGAGAGAAGCAGGCGTAGACGAGCGCACGATCCATGCGGTGGTCAGCCACGGGTACGGGATCTGCTGCGACGTAGAGCCGGAGCATGAGATGGAAAAGGTGCTGTTTGCTGCCGACGAGCTTACGGGCATAATCAAGGCCGCGGCGCTCATGCGTCCGTCCAAGAGCTGCAAGGACATGGAGCTCAAGTCGCTCAAGAAGAAGTTCAAGGACAAGAAGTTTGCGGCGGGCTGCGACAGAGAGATCATCAAGTCAGGCGCGGAGCGTCTTGGCTGGGATCTTGAAAAGCTGCTGAACGATACGCTCGAGGCGATGAAAACGCTTCCCGAGCAGTAAAATACAACAAAGCGCCGGCTGTACAGCCGGCGCCGCAAAGACAGGGACAAGCCGAAAGCCGGCGCGTATGCCCGGCTGAGTTGCCGGCACGCGCCGGCTTTGTGACAACACGGAGGTACAGGAAATGAAGGACTACATGAAGCTCCAGAACGGAAGCGACATCAGAGGCATCGCTTTGCCGGGCGTTCCCGGTGAGAACGTGAACCTTACGCCTGAAGCAGCGGGCAGGATAGCGGTGGGATTTCTGAAATGGCTTTGTGACAAGACAGGCAAGCAGACGGAGGATATCACGATCAGCATCGGCCGCGACCCGAGACTCTCGGGGCCGGCTATCGCGGAAGCGTTTGCTGAAGGCGTCGCGCGCTGCGGGGTCAGGCTCCTTGACTGCGGAATCGCGTCGACGCCGGCAATGTTCATGTCGACTTTGTTTAAAGAAACAGATGCCGATGGGGCGGTAATGATAACCGCAAGCCATCTGCCATGGAACAGGAACGGTCTGAAATTCTTCTCGAAAGACGGAGGTCTCGACAAAGCCGATATCAAGCAGATCCTCGAGACGGCGGGTTCCGACTTTGAGTTACCGATAGGCGGTGCAAAAGCGGTCGAATTCCCCGAACTCATGAACAGGTATGCCGGACACCTCAGGACGATCATAACTGAAGCGGTGGTAAAAGCCGACGCAGCGGTACAGTTCGACAAGCCGCTTGCCGGTCTCAAGATTGCTGTCGACGCAGGCAACGGATCGGGCGGATTCTACGCTAATAAGGTCCTCGCGCCTCTCGGCGCCGACGTGTCAGCCAGCCGTTATCTCGACCCGGACGGGAATTTCCCGAACCATATTCCAAACCCCGAAAACGACGAAGCGATGCGCGCCATCACCGAGGCGACTCTTGAAGGCGGCTGCGACCTTGGACTCATATTCGACACCGACGTCGACAGGTCGTCCGCGGTCGACGAAAAAGGCCGCGAGATAAACAAGAACGGCATAGTCGCCCTTGCTGCTGCGCTCATTGCGGACGAATATCCGGGGTCAACGGTCGTCACGGACAGCATCACGAGCAACGAGCTCACCGATTACCTCGAGAACAAGCTCGGGATGAAACACCTGAGATTCAAGCGCGGATACAGGAACGTCATCAACAAAGCCATCGAGCTCAATGCCGCAGGCGTCGATTCGCAGCTCGCGATCGAGACGTCCGGTCACGCTGCGTACAAAGGCAACTATTTCCTCGATGACGGCGCGTATCTTGCGACACTTATCGTCATCAGGACCGCGCTCCTCAAGCAGGTCGGCCTGGGCATTTCTTCCGTGATCGCGGATCTGAAAGAGCCAGCAGAGGCTGTCGAAATTCGTATGCCGATAACAGTGGAAGATTTCAAGGCAGCAGGGGACGCAGCGCTTGAAAAGGTGCGCTCGGCAGTCGCGTCAGGTTCAGCAGCGGCTGACGGCCTCGCGCTCGAGATCGTCGAGCCGAACTACGAAGGCATCCGCGTAGCCGTTTCCGGCAGCGTGAACGGCTGGTTCCTCCTCAGGAAATCACTTCACGACCCGATCATGCCTCTTAATATAGAGGCGCAGGAAGTTGGCGGAATCGATGTCATCAGAGGCGTGATCCGCAAATGCTTTGAGGGCGTCGAGGGAGTTGACACGGCAAAGCTATGAGGATACGAAAAGACAGATCCGCGTATGAAGACCAGTCCGGAATCGACTATGAACTCATAGCGACGGTTTCCGACGCGCTCGCGCATCCCGTGCGGCTCAGGCTGTTCAGATACATAATGCAGATGAACCGCGAGATGAAAAGCGTGTGCACAAAAGACCTGGTCGCGGAATTCAATTACGCGCAGGCCACAATATCGCAGCACATGAAAAAGCTGGTCCGCTCCGGACTCGTCGAAACGAAAAAAGAAGAAAAATTCGCTTACTACTACGTGAATCTCGGAGTACTGGCCCATTACATTGAAGCTGCCAGAAGGTTTTCGGTGCTGTGATGGAGATAGGGGAAACTTTTTATACCGCAGACAGAAGCGTGTGGCGGAAGTATCTCGAGGAATATTTCAGGACAAAGACCGAGATATGGTTTGTGTTCCCGATGAAAGCATCCAGCGAGGATGGCCTCTCGTATAACGACGCGGTCGAGGAGGCGCTTTGTTTCGGGTGGATCGACAGTACGGTCAAGCACATCGACGAGCTTCACCGCGCGCAGCGTTTCACACCCAGA
>CACZTA010000379.1 GCA_902783935.1 uncultured Lachnospiraceae bacterium
GAAATCCGCGACACGATCGGGGAAAACCTGCAGCGGATCCAGCAGACGGCGCATATCGTGGCGCAGATCGATGTCCTGCAGTCCTTTGCCTATGTCGCAAGACGGAACGGGTATGTGCGGCCGAAGATCAGCGACAGCGGCACTGTAAAGATAAAGGCCGGCCGCCATCCTGTCGTGGAGAAGATGATGAAGGGCAGTGAAGGATTTATCCCGAACGACACGCATCTCGACACGAAAAATAAGCGGATCTCCGTCATCACGGGACCGAACATGGCCGGCAAATCCACCTATATGAGGCAGACAGCCCTGATCGTCCTGATGGCTCAGATCGGATCCTTCGTCCCGGCGGAGTCGGCGGAGATCGGCGTCGTGGACAGGATCTTCACGAGAGTGGGCGCGTCGGATGATCTCGCGAGCGGCCAGAGCACTTTTATGGTCGAGATGACGGAAGTTGCGGCGATCCTCCGGAACGCGACGTCGAAGAGCCTCCTGATCCTCGATGAAATCGGGCGCGGGACGTCCACCTTTGACGGGCTGGCGCTCGCGTGGGCGATCATCGAATATGTCGCCGACCGTAAGCTGATCGGGGCGAAGACGCTGTTTGCGACGCATTATCACGAGCTCACGGAGCTCGAGGGCAAGATCGACGGCGTCAATAACTACTGCATTGCCGTCAGGGAAAAAGGCGACGGGATCGTGTTCCTCCGGAAGATTATCCGGGGCGGCGCGGATAAAAGCTACGGCATCCAGGTGGCGAGAATCGCCGGCGTGCCGGAAGCCGTTCTGTCGAGGGCGGACGACCTGGTGGCGCAGCTCTCGAAAGCGGACATCACGGAGGCGGTGGAGTTCATCTCGGGAAAAGAAAGCGCGAGGAAAGCGAAGCCCGTGCATTACGATGACGTGGATCTCAACCAGATGTCCTTCTTCGGAGCCGTGTCGGACAAGGATGTCCTGGACGAACTGATGAATCTCGACGTGCCGAACCTGACGCCGATTGATGCGCTGAATGAGCTCTACCGGCTGCAGAGCAGGCTGAAGAACAGATGGAAGAATCAGGAGTGATATGAGCAGCATACATGTACTGGACCAGTCGACTGTCGACAAAATCGCCGCCGGCGAGGTCGTGGAGAGGCCGGCGTCCGTCGTCAAGGAACTGACGGAGAATGCACTGGATGCGGGCAGCACCAGAATTACCGTCGAGATCCGGGACGGGGGCATCGCGCTCATCCGGGTCACGGATAACGGGGAGGGAATCGCTCCCGACGATATCTCCAGGGCATTTCTGCGCCATGCGACAAGCAAGATCAGCGCCGTATCCGACCTGGATGCGCTCGCGTCACTCGGGTTCAGGGGAGAGGCACTCTCGAGTATCGCCGCCGTCAGCCGGGTGGAACTGATCACAAAAAGGGCGGAGAATGTGTGCGCCGTCCGAAGCCTCGTTGAGGGCGGGCAGGAGAAGCTCACAGAGGAAATCGGGGCGCCGGACGGGACGACGATCATTGTGCGCGACCTGTTTTATAATACGCCCGCGAGGGCGAAATTCCTGAAGTCGCCGGTCACGGAAGCCTCCCACGCGGGCTCGCTCGTCGAGCAGCTGGCGCTCTCGAACCCGTCCGTTGCATTCACTTTTATCGTGAACGGCCGCACGCGGCTCGTGACATCCGGAAACGGAAGCCTGAAGGACGCGGTCTGCCAGGTTTTCGGGAGGGAAATCACGGAGGAATCCGTGCCTGTCAGCTATGAAGACGGCGGGATCCGGATCACCGGCCTCATCGGGAAGCCTTCGATCGGCCGCGGGAACCGCGGTTTTGAGAGCTATTACGTCAACGGGCGGTATCTGAAGAGCAGGATTCTGCAGAAAGCCATCGAGGACGGGTACGGGACAAAGCTCATGAACCACCAGTACCCCTTTACCTGCCTGATGATTGAGACCGACAGTTCTGTCGTGGATGTGAATGTGCATCCGACGAAAATGGACGTGCGGTTTTCCGATGAGAAGGGCATGTACGATGCCGTGCGCACCGCAGTCTCCGAAACCCTTCGGAATATGGATATGATTCTCCACGCTGAGATCATGACCCGCGCGGAGGAGAGGCGCGCCCGGCGCGAGGAAGAGGAAAGACGCGGGCGCCGCGAAGAAGAGGAGACGCAGAAGGCGTCCTCCGGCAGGCCGGCGGCAGAGATCTCTTCCGGAATGATTCCTGAAGAAGAACTGCCTCCTTCGGAAGTTCCGGATAAGCCCGTGCCGGCGGAAAACACACGCAGGGAAACGCCGCAGGCTTTTGAGAGCCGCAGGATTGAGAAGGAGCGGCCGGCTGCATTTCCGGGCGTGCGTGAAGAGAGCGCAGGCCATTATGAGCAGCAGACATTTGCGCCGGCATTTCTTTCGAGAGAGGCAAAGCCGTTGAGGAGAATCGTCGGCCAGGTCTTTTCGACTTACTGGATCTGTGAATTTGATGACAAAATGTATCTGTTTGACCAGCACGCGGC
>CACZTA010000380.1 GCA_902783935.1 uncultured Lachnospiraceae bacterium
GCGTATGCCGCCATGGTTCACGGGACAAAGCGCTTCGTGTTGATCTCCACGGACAAGGCCGTCAATCCGACCAACATCATGGGCGCGAGCAAGCGGCTCTGCGAAATGGTGATCCAATCCTTCGACGCGAAGATCAAGGCGGGGAAAGCGAACGAGCTTCCTCAGATCTTCACCCATGAAGATGGAACGCACATGAAGTCCAAAGCGTTCGACTGGGATAATTGCAGGACCGAATTTGTCGCTGTGCGGTTTGGCAACGTTCTCGGTTCTAATGGATCCGTCATCCCGATTTTCAAGAAACAGATCGCAGAAGGCGGGCCGGTTACGGTAACAAGCAAAGAGATCACCCGCTTTTTTATGCTTACAAATGAGGCGGTTAGTCTGGTTTTACAAGCAGGTGCTTTTGCGAAGGGCGGGGAAATCTTCGTGCTTGATATGGGCGAGCCGGTGAAGATCGATACGCTGGCCCGGAACATGATCAAGCTGAGCGGACTCAGACCGGACGTTGATATCAAGGTGGAATACACCGGTCTGCGGCCGGGCGAGAAGCTCTACGAAGAAAAGCTCATGGCGGAGGAAGGGCTGACGAAGACACCGAACAATCTGATCCACATCGGCTGTCCGATTCCCTTTGAGACGGACGAATTCCTGGGACAGTTGGAAGAACTTATGGAAACGGCTTACAGGAACGATGAAGAAGGGATACGAAAGTTCGTGGAGAAGATCGTCACGACGTATAAGCCTGCGGCCGACATATAAAAAACGGACAGGAAAAAACGCAGGAGCCGCAGATTCAGCTATTGGAACTTGAGATCTGAATTCGTCATTCCCCGGGGAGTTTGCTCCGGACGTTGACGTTAAGCCCCGCAAGGAGGAAGTGCGCCTGCCTGAGTATTATACTCAGACCTGTACCGCACATTTCTCCCCAAAACGATGCTATAAATAGTTGTAAACAGAGGTACATACCGTTGAACGATTTCAGAACGGATCCCCGTTTCAAGGGAATTGAACCCTTCGAAAAGAAGGTGTGGCTCTCCTCTCCCACCATGCACGGAGACGAGCAGAAGTGGGTGGACGACGCGATTCAGACCAATTGGGTGTCAACCGTTGGTGCTAATATAAACGAAGTCGAGCGACTGATGGCGGAATACGTCGGCGTGAAGTATGCCGTCGGGCTTTCCTGCGGTACGGCGGCACTGCATCTTGCGACGAAGCGGGCGGCGGAAAAGCTGTACGGCCAGGCGAAGCCGAACGCGGGAACGCTGGCCGGTAAGAAGGTCTTCTGCTCGGACGTCACATTTGACGCGTCGATCAATCCGGTGGCCTATGAGGATGGGGAAGCCGTTTTCATCGACACGGAAACCGATACCTGGAACATGAGCCCGGAAGCGCTGGAAGAGGCATTTATGCTTTACCCGGATGTGAAGCTCGTCGTCATCGCCCATCTATACGGTACGCCCGGAAAGATGGAGGAGATAAGGCAGATCTGCGACAAACACGGCGCGCTGATAGTCGAGGACGCGGCGGAGAGCCTGGGCGCGAAGTACAAGCTGGGAGGCCGTTGGGTCGAGACCGGAAGTCTTGGAGACTACAACGCCATATCTTTCAACGGCAACAAAATCATCACCGGCTCGGCCGGCGGATTGTTCCTGACCGATTCGAAGGAAGACGCGGACAAGGTTCGAAAGTGGTCCACACAGAGCAGGGAAGCGGCACCGTGGTACCAGCACGAGGAGATCGGCTACAACTACCGGATGAGCAATATTGTGGCGGGTGTCATCCGCGGGCAGATTCCGTATCTGGACGAGCATATAGCACAGAAGCGGGCGATTTACGAGCGGTATAGGGAAGGGTTGAAAGACCTGCCTGTTCGGATGAACCCCTATGATGCGGAGAAGAGTGAACCGAACTTCTGGCTGAGCTGTTGTATCATCGATGAGGAAGCCATGGCTCCGATGGTCCGGGGAGAAAATGATTACCTCTATACAAGTGAGAGCGGAAAGAGCAGTCCGCAGGAGATCCTTGACGCGATCGCTTCATTCGGCGCCGAGGGCAGACCGATCTGGAAGCCCATGCATATGCAGCCGATATACAGGACCCATCCTTTTGTTACGGTTGAAGGGAACGGCAGAGGACGTACAAATGCGTACATAAAGGGTTCTGGAGTGGACGTTGGAGCCGATATTTTCCGGAGGGGGTTGTGCTTGCCTTCGGATAACAAAATGACGGAAGAGCAGCAGGACAGGGTAATTGAGATTATTCATAGGTGTTTCAGGTGATGGAAAAGCATAAACCATACGGTCCTTGCGAACGGTTTGTCAAGCGCCCGCAGGATTTTCTGTGCGCACTGCTTGCTGTCATTGTTCTGTCGCCTGTTCTTTTGATCGTAGCAATACTTGTTCGTATTAAGCTCGGCGCGCCGGTCTTATTCACCCAGGATCGGCCGGGCAAAAACGGCAGGATCTTCAAGTTATATAAATTCCGCACCATGCTTCCGCCGAAGGACGGTGTGATCGACCCCGCGCAGGACGCGGCGAGACTTACCCCCTTTGGGAAGAGACTGCGGTCCACTTCGCTTGACGAGCTTCCCGAGCTGTTCAACATCCTGAAGGGCGATATGGCGGTGGTGGGACCGAGGCCGCTGCTGGTCCGGTATCTGGACAGATACAACGAACACCAGGCACGGCGGCACGAGGTCAGACCGGGATTCACCGGATTGGCGCAGGTAAACGGAAGAAACGCGATCAGCTGGGAAGAGAAGTTCGACTGGGATGTGAAGTATGTGGATCGCATCACATTTCTCGGAGATTGGAAGATCATTTTTCAGACTATAGGGACTGTTCTGAAAAGAGAAGGCATCAGCGGCGGCGAGACTGCGACGATGACGGAGTTCATGGGGAGCGCTGAAAAATGAAGAGACTGATCATCATCGGCGCTTCCGGCCACGGCAAGGTCGCGGCGGATATTGCAAGGCTGAACGGGTATACGGATATCGTTTTTCTGGACGACAGGGAGACTGTAAAGGAATGCGCCGGATGGCCCGTGGTCGGGAGGAGCGACGAAGCTCCGGACGGACCGGTATTCGCGGCGATCGGGAACGCTTCGGTCCGGAAGCGGCTGATGGATTTTTATAAGGATCGTGAACAGCCGGTTCTGATTCATCCCTCTGCGATAGTCGCGGAGGATGCGGAAATCGGGGAAGGTTCCGTTGTGATGGCAGGCGCGGTCATTAACCCCTGTGTAAAAATCGGCCGGGGAGCGATTGTCAATACCTCGAGCTCCGTCGACCACGACTGCGTCCTGGGAGATTTTGTTCATGTGGCGGTCGGGGCCCATCTGTGCGGGACGGTCTGCGTTGGAGACGAAACGTGGATCGGAGCCGGGGCTACGGTGAGCAACAACGTAACGATCTGCGGCGGCTGCATGATCGGCGCGGGGGCCGTGGTGATCAAGGATATAGATGTTCAGGGAACATACGTTGGAGTTCCCGCGAAGAAGATAAAAGAAAGATGAGGTCCGGCGCTTTGAGAGTCTGGCTGATCAATCATTACGCGTCAAACATGTACCGTGACAAAGCCGGCCGACATTACTGGTTTGCGCAGAAGCTGAAGGAACGGGGCTATGACGTAACGGTTTTTTGCTCTACCACGCTTGTAAATGGAGAAGAGCTGCTGAGCACGGGAAAGGAAAAACTGGCGCTTAAGGAAACCGACGGGATTCCGTTTGTGTTCGTGAAAACGATTCCGGCCCAGGGGAACGGCATCAAGCGCGTGGAGAATATGGGGCTGTTCTATAAGAACCTGTTCCCGGCGGCAAAAGCGTATGCCGCGAAGAACGGAAAGCCGGACGTGATCCTGGCGTCCTCGGTTCACCCGCTGACCATGGTCGCCGGCATTCAGATCGCAGGGAAGATGAAAATCCCCTGCATCTGCGAGATACGCGATCTTTGGCCTGAAGCGATATTCAGCTTCGGAAAGACGACGGAAAAAAGCCTGCTCGGCCGGGTTCTGATCAAGGGCGAGCACTGGATCTATAAAAAAGCGGATGCCTTGATATTCACCAAAGAGGGCGATACCGATTATCTGAAAGAAAGAAGATGGACAACGGCCCAGGGCGGCGATATCGATCTCGGAAAATGCCATTACATAAACAACGGCGTTGACATTGCCGCGTGCGAGGAACGAAGCAGGACGATGCGGCTGGACGATCCCGACCTGAACGATGAATCAAAATTCAACGTTACCTACGTCGGTACGATCCGTCCTGTGAACAATGTGGGCAATCTGCTGGACACGGCGAAGCTTTTGCGGGACAGAGGCGGATATGATGACGTGCGGTTCCTGATTTATGGGGACGGAACCCAGTTGAATGAACTGCGGGAGAGAGCGGCACGGGAGAATCTCGATAATGTCAGGATGAAAGGATTTGTTAACAGACAATATGTACCGTACATTTTGAGCAAATCCTCCGTCAATATGCTGAATTATGCGCAGAACCAGTATAACTGGACACGGGGCAACAGCTCCAACAAGCTCTTCGAGTATATGGCGAGCGGAAAGCCGATCATCTCCACGGTGCACATGGGTTACTCCATTATCAGGCGCTATGACTGTGGCGTGGAGCTGGACGAGGATACGCCGGAAGCGCTGGCGGAACAGATTATGCGTTTCCATGATATGAGTAAAGCGGAACGGGATGAGATCGGAAAGAACGCGAGAGAAGGCGCCGGTGACTTTGATTTCGGTGTCCTGACAGGGAAGCTGATCAAAGTGATAGAAAGTGTAGTCTGATGCCAAGCGCGGGATTGATAAAAGCGGTCTTAAAGGAATACGGCCCGGGGTGGGTGATAAACAGGACGCTCTACAGCGTAAAGCTGAGAAGCATGAGCTTGGCTCCTT
The DNA here is from genome assembly GCA_902783935.1 of uncultured Lachnospiraceae bacterium. Lineage (GTDB taxonomy): Bacteria > Bacillota > Clostridia > Lachnospirales > Lachnospiraceae > Chordicoccus. The sequence goes on from CACZTA010000380.1 coordinate 4,899, forward strand.
TCACGGAAAAATGGTACGAAAAAAAGCCGTCCTACCCCAAAAGGCTGGATATCTTTGACATCGATGTACAGTCGCTCAAGGCATTCCTGAGCGGTTTGAGTGAGAGTGACAAAGAGAAGCTGGTCAGCGCCGCGGATCAGGCCTGCGACGGCATTATCTGTGGGTTTTCCTCCGTAGAGCTTGATTACGGCAATCCCATGGACTGGCAACTCAGTCCCCTGACAGGCAAGCGATGCGACGAGAGGAAGAAATGGTATAAGATTCCCGACTTCGATCGGGAGAGAGGGGATATAAAGGTTATCTGGGAAGCATCGCGTTTCTCACATTTTGTGACGTTGGCGCGTGCGTATCTTCTGACATCCGATCATAAATACTACAGAGCGTTCAGTCGGCAGCTGAAGGATTGGCTGGAAAAAAATCCATACGGATGCGGCGCAAATTTCAAATGCAGTCAGGAATGCAGCCTGAGAATGGTGAATGCCCTGCTGGCCTATGCAGTTTTTCGGAAGGGCGGAGCGGCCTCGGACGCCGATGTCAGTTGTCTGAAGGATCTTGTGGACCGCTGCTACAGAAAGATTCTCAGCAATTTCTTTTACGCTTACAGATGCATCAGGAATAACCACACGATTTCGGAACTGATGGGAATGATCGTCGGCGCCTGGTGCTGTGACGATCGGATGCGGCTGGAAAAAGGGTACAGGCTTTTGGATGAGGTCATCGCCGAGCAGTTTACCGAGGACGGAGGGTACAGGCAGTTTTCCTTCAATTATCAAAGACTGGCGCTTCAGGATCTCGAAGTCATACTGAGCATAGGCGCTGTGACAGGGAAGACGCTCAGCGAAAAAAGCAGGGACCGGATCAGGAATGCGGCATGGCTTCTGTATCAGTGTCAGGACGAAAGCGGAGACGTTCCCAATTACGGGAATAACGACGGCGCGCTGGTTTTTCCGGTCACATCCTGCGGGTATCGGGACTTTCAGCCGGTGATCAATACGATATATGCTCTGTGCGAGGGGAAACAGTTGTACGGGAGCGGCCCGCACCAGGAAGAGCTGCTCTGGTTCTCCGGGGGTAAAAAGGCGGACGCTTATGCGGCGGAGGACAGGAAGAGAGTGTCTTCCCGCTTTCCTAAGGCCGGTCTTTTCACGCTGAGGGGACCGAAAGCCTGGGCCATGACGGTCTCAAACCGGTATACCTCGCGTCCGGCTCATATGGATCAGCTTCATCTGGATCTGTGGGCGGACGGGATCAATATCCTCTGCGACGCGGGGACGTATTCCTACGCAAGCGACGACGGCCGGAGAATGGTCAGAAACGAAAGCCATAATACGGCTGTCGTCGACGGCGCCGCACAGATGAATTCCAGCGGTCCCTTCATGATTTATAACTGGACAAGAAGGGAATCGGCGGATTTTGATGACGGGTACTGGAGATCGAAAATCGTCTCCGCCAACGGGTATTCTCACACAAGAGAAGTCAGACGGATCGGCTCTTCCTTTGAAATAACAGACTGCTGCGACAGAGACTACTCCGTTGTTTTCCACACGATATGTGAGGTTGAAAAAGGCGGCAGAGGCTATATCTTTAAGCATGACGGAAAGATTCTTTGCACGTTTGAATGCGGAGGAGAGGTCGAGCTTGGCCGGAGCGAGCGAAGTCTATACTATCTGAAGAAGGATGTTACTGCATGTCTGATTGTCAAAGGACATGGAGGAGCAGAGATAAAAACTAAAATTACAATAGCAGAAGGAGAATGAAAAGCATGGTAAACGTAATCGGGCTCGGCTACATCGGCCTGCCCACCGCCCTTATGATGGCTTCTCACGGGGTAGAGGTAATCGGCACCGACTATAACAAAGAACTTGTCGCAACTCTGAACGCCGGTCGTACCACCTTCAAGGAGGACGGCCTCGACGAGCTGTTTCAGGATGCCGTAAAGGCGGGGATCAAGTTCACGACGGAGTATCAGGTAACAGATACATATATCGTTTCCGTTCCGACGCCCTATGACAAGTTCAGCAAGAAGGTCGACGCCTGCTACGTCGTCGCCGCGGTGAAGGAGGTTCTGAAGGTCTGCCCCAAGGGAGCCACGGTGGTGATCGAATCCACGGTTTCCCCCGGCACCATTGAGAAATATGTCCGGCCCGTCATCGAGGAGCACGGCTTTACCATCGGCGAGGATCTGAACCTCGTTCACGCTCCGGAGCGCATCATCCCCGGCAACATGGTGTATGAACTGCTGCACAACAACCGCACCATCGGCGCGGACGACAAAGCTGTCGGGGAAAAGGTGAAGGCGCTTTATGCCTCCTTCTGTCAGGGTGAGATCGTCGTTACCGATATCAAGACGGCGGAAATGACCAAGGTCGTGGAGAACACCTTCCGCGCGGTCAATATTGCTTTTGCCAACGAGCTGGCGAAGATCTGCCGCCATGACAACATGGATGTCTACGAGATCATTAAGATCTGCAATATGCACCCCCGCGTCAACATCCTGCAGCCGGGTCCCGGCGTCGGCGGCCACTGCATCTCCGTTGACCCGTGGTTCCTGGTGGGCGACTACCCGTCCCTGACGAAGGTGATCTGGGACGCCATGAAAGTGAACGATTCCATGCCCGACTTTGTGCTGAACCGCATCTATGAGATCATGAAGGAGAAGGGCATGACGGATATTTCCCGTGTCGGCCTCTACGGTCTCACGTACAAAGAGAACGTCGATGATATGCGGGAATCTCCCACTCTGCAGCTGCTGGAGAGCCAGGAACGCCATCTCGCCGCCGGTCTGAAGGTTTACGATCCCTTCATCGAGAAGGACGTTGTGAAGAACCAGTACCACAGCCTGGACGAGTTTCTGGATGCCGTTGACCTTGTCGTGATCATGGTGAAGCACAACGAGATCAAAGAGAACATGGGCAAGCTGGCGGGCAAGGTCGTCCTGGACTGCCACAATATCTGTGATCTGCCCGGTGTGTATCATATCTGAGCAGTGACAAACAAGGAGGCGGTGAGCCCCGGAACAGGGAATAACTGCATCGAAAAGCAGTCATGATCTGCGATAGCACAGGGATACATCGCCTCCGGAGTTTTTCTTTTCTGAGAAATCGTTTTGAAGAAATCGGAGAAACAGAAATGAACGCAATTGGATTCTACAGGACCGCACGCTGGTTTTATTTACATAAGATTCCTGTGATTCCCGGATTAATCAAGGGAATCACATTTGTGCTGTTTAATACCGTAGTTCCCTATACGGCTGATATAGGCAAAGGGACTAAATTTGCCTATGGCGGTATGGGCTGTGTTGTTCATAAAGACACAAAGATAGGCGAACGTGTAATAATCGGCCAGAATACGACAATCGGTCGTTCCCTGGACCCGGCGGATTATCCGACTATCGGAAACGATGTCTATATCTCCGCAGGCGCGAGAATTATCGGCCATATTCATGTAGGGAACAATGTGATTATAGGCGCAAACGCTGTTGTCAATAAGGATGTAGAAGATAATTGTGTCGTAGCCGGAGTACCGGCCAGAGTTTTGAGAAAGCTTGATGGTTCAATATGGGACCTGCTTAAGAATATCAGTTTTGCTAATGGGGGGGGGGGGTAATACCACCCTGTAGTATTCTGTTGGGGAGCGGGCTCATCAAAAAGACGAGATACAGATATTCTGTAACAGGAGGTCTGTATTATGCGGCTTGAGAACTCATCTTTTGACGTGCTCTATCCCGTTATCTGCAAGTTTAAGAACGAGGTTGGGCAAATGACGGTTTGTTTTCTGCTTACGCATGTTCCGAACCCCAGGATGAACAAGCGAATTGAAGTATTCAAGGCACAGGCTGATACACACGTGATATGTACGCGAAGGGCCAGTCAGAACATATGGGAGCCCTCGCAGAATGTTGACCATGTGATCTTTGATATCGACCTTCCCAGTGCTAAGCATATTGTGAAGCGGTATATAGTTTCCCGGGATTTTCAGAAAAAGGCGCTGGAAAAACTCGAGGAATTGAAACCGGATGTTATATATGCCGAGGGGTTGGATACACTGATTATCGCCGGAAAGTACAAAAGAAAGCACAATGTTCGGGTTGTGTTTGAAGTGGCTGATCTGCGGGAGAACTATATAACCAAACCCAGGAAAATCATAGACAGAGCTATTACCGACGCTCTTCTTCAAAAGGAAAAGAAGGCGTTTCGGAACGTAGACTTCTTAGTTGTTACATCTCCGAAGTTCTACGATATACACTATAAAGATTTGATCTCTGAGGATAAAATGCTGTTTATTCCGAATGCGCCCGATGCGGAGGTATTTCGGAATTATAAGAAAAAAGATGGCGGAACATTTACAGTCGGGTTCATCGGCGGCATACGCTATCTGAAGCAGATGAAGATGCTCGTCGATACGGCGGATGAGATCGGGTTTGACGTCCTCTTTGCCGGAGCGGGCGGGACATCAAATGAGTATGAAGAGATACGAAAATACTGTGAAGGGAAGAGTAATATAACCTTCACTGGAAGATATAATTACGAAAGGGAAATTGCGGGATTATACGGAAAAGTGGATTGTGTCTACGCCGTTTATGACGCGGACAATCCGAATGTGAGAATCGCTCTTCCGAATAAATTATATGAATCGATAATCTGCGAGCTGCCCATAATTGTTGCGAAGGGGACATATCTGGCAGAATTGGTTGAGGAATGGGATGTAGGAATCAGTGTAAACCATAAGGAGAAGAGTGAGCTAGTTGATTCAATAAAAAAAATTAAGTGTAATCAGACTAATTATAACAAGTATGTTATGGGATGTAGGAAATGGAAGAATAATCAGAGC
>CACZTA010000381.1 GCA_902783935.1 uncultured Lachnospiraceae bacterium
ACGATCCAGTTGTCCTCATCAAAAGCCTTCATGCCGGGCCGGATATGGGAGAAAAGGATATCCGCCGCCATGATCTTGCCGCCGATGGTACGCTTCCTGTCAGTGTCTGTCCACGGATATAGCTCGTGTGTTCCCGAAGACAGGTCGATCTTCAGTACCTTTCCCATGTATCCATACAGTTCAGACATAATGCATCACCTCGTTTCGGATAAGAGGATGGTAATTCCCTTCAATTGCATCCTGATTTTATCACATTTCTACGAAACTGTATACCCAAACCTGTCTAAAATCGTGACAAAATCATCTGCAGGAAGTAGTATAATAAGCAGGTGAAGAAAGAGATGAAATGACATTCAGCTGCGGGACGGATCGAGCGTCCCTGTATAAGACGGGAGATGAAAATATATGACGAACGAAACAATGATGCAGTATTTTGAATGGTATCTTCCGAATGACGGACTCTGGTGGAAACGCTGCGCCGCGAAGGCGGAGAGCCTGCATGACCTCGGGATCACGCAGGTGTGGCTTCCCCCTGCTTATAAAGGAACCTGTCAGGATGATGTCGGTTACGGCGTCTATGACATGTATGATCTGGGTGAATTTGACCAGAAAGGTACCGTTCGTACAAAATACGGAACGAAAGAAGAATATATTGAAGCAATAAAAACACTGCAGGCGGCCGGCGTCAGGGTGTTCGCGGACATCGTTCTGAACCACCGGATGGGCGGCGACGAGACAGAGGAGATCACGGCCGTGACGGACTCGCCGGAGGACAGGAATCAGCAGATCGGCGGGGTACAGAAAGTAAAAGTATGGTCGAAATTCACATTTCCGGGAAGAAATGGGAAATACAGTGATTTCACCTGGAACCATACGCATTTTACCGGCACGGATTGGGATGAGAATTCCAAAGCCGAGGATATGATCTTCCGGTTCACGGGCAAACACTGGGAGCCGGACGTTGACCCCGAAAGAGGGAACTTCGACTACCTGATGGGCATGAACGTGGACATGGATAATCCCGAAGTGATCCGGGAGACGGCAAAATGGCTCCTGTGGTATGTCAATGAGACCGGTGTGGACGGTCTGCGTCTGGATGCCGTAAAGCATATCAGTTTCCTCTTCTACAGGGATCTGTTGGCCGGGCTCCGCAGGGATTCGGGGAAAGCGTTTCCCGCGGTCGGAGAGTACTGGAGCGGCGAGATCGACAGACTGAAATATTACCTGGACATGGTCGAAAATGAGATGTCCTTGTTCGACGTTGCGCTGCATTACAATTTTTATCATGCTTCCTGCAGCAATGACGAATACAGCATGAAGACCATTTTTGACAATACACTCGTGAAGGAGCGGCCGGAAAAAGCGGTCACCTTCGTCGATAATCACGATACGCAGTATGGTCAGAGCCTGCAGTCCTTTGTGGAAGACTGGTTCAAGCAGCTCGCTTATGCGATGATCCTGCTGCGGCAGGACGGCATTCCCTGTGTTTTCTATACGGATTATTACGGCAATCCGGCGCAGAACAGGCCGCTGGTCCCGAACCTTGGGAAACTGATCAAAATAAGAAGCCGGTATGCCTATGGTGAACAGGTGGATTATCTTGATGATGACCATGTGATCGGCTGGGTGCGCCGCGGCGATGAGGAACATCCGGGTTCCGGCGTCGCAGTCGTTCTTTCCAACGGAGAAGCCGGATCGAAGCGCATGGAGATGGGAACCGCTTTTGCGGGAAAGGAATTCCATGACGCGCTGGGAATCTGCCCGGATCCCGTGCTGATCGGGGAAGACGGATTCGGGGAATTCGGTACGGAAGGCAGGAGCGTTTCCGTGTGGGTGCTGCCGGATGCGTTTGAAGACTTAATCGTCAACGAGTGATCGAACCGGTTTGGGAAAAAGGCCGGGCGAAGACGGCTGCGGACAGGCAGTCGGGAGCTTGCAGTTGTTTTTGACACACAGACACCTGGAATATATACTGGATGATGACAGGAGGAATGTCCCGCAGGGGACAT
>CACZTA010000382.1 GCA_902783935.1 uncultured Lachnospiraceae bacterium
CCAAGAACGGGCTCGAACCGTCGACCTCCAGCGTGACAGGCTGGCATTCTAACCAACTGAACTACTTGGCCTAAAAAATATGGGCGTAATAGGGCTCGAACCTATGACCTCCTGCTTGTAAGGCAGATGCTCTCCCAGCTGAGCTATACCCCCTCGAAAAAAATAGCGGCGAGTGGAGTCGAACCACCGACCTTCCGGGTATGAACCGGACGCTCTAGCCAACTAAGCTACACCGCCATATCGCGGTCAATATGGTTTTGTGACCGCAACAAATATGATACCAAAGGAGTTAAACAGTGTCAACTGTTTTTTTAGTGTTTTTTACTATTTATAGTTCCCGGGCGACAAGATCTTCGAATGTCTCGCGTTTTACGGCAAGCCTTGATTCTCCGCCACTCACAATGACAAGTGCGGGGCGGGGAAGCTTGTTGTAGTTGGAAGACATCGAATAGTTGTAAGCGCCTGTCGTCAGAACGGCGATGATATCGCCGCGGGAGGGCTTTGTTATGATAATGTCTTCAGCGATGCGGTCACCGCTCTCGCAGCAGCGTCCCGCGACTGTGCAGACAAACAGCTCTTCATCCGCATCAGGCGCCATGCGGCTTGCGTTAAGTACCGTATATGAGGAACGGTAGAGCGCAAACCTAGGGTTGTCTGTCATTCCGCCATTGACAGTAATATAGTTTCTATAACCGTCAACGACTTTGATCCCGCCGGTTTCATAAAGCGTTACTCCGGCATCTGCTACGATGCTTCTGCCGGGCTCCATGTAAATGCGCGGGACGGGGAATCCGGTTCTCTCGCAGCCGCGGTTCAGATGATCTGCTATCTCGGCGATGTTTGACGGTATGTTTACGACAGGATCGCTTGCGACATATCTTACACCGAAACCTCCGCCCAGATTGAACACACTTGCGGTAAATCCGTATTTATCGCGCATGTCGCACGCAAAGGCCAGCAGGATGTCTACCTGATCGCAGAATGGGTCACTTTCAAATATCTGAGATCCAATGTGACTGTGGAATCCGTTCAGAGCCACATTTTCGCATGACAGAGCCATTTTTACGATGCCTTCGGCCTGTCCGGTCTCTATGGGCGTACCGAACTGAGAATCGACTTTTCCGGTCTTGACGGCGTCGAACGTATGAGGATCGATCCCGACTGAGACGCGGAGTAATATGTCTTGCCTGATCCCGCGTTCGCCTGCCTGGCGGTCGAGTTCGATAAGCTCGTTCACATTGTCTACTATGAAACAGCCAACGCCGCTATCGAGCGCATATGCGATATCGGCATCGGTCTTGTTATTGCCGTGGAAGAACAGTTTTTCCGCAGGAAATCCGGCGGATATTGCGGTGTAGATCTCGCCGGGCGATACGACATCCGCACACATTCCTTCTGATTCAATAATCGGATAAATTCCCCTGAAACAAAGCGCCTTGCCGGCATAAAGCGCGGAAGACCCGGGAGGGAAGAGCTTTGTTATCGATTCGGTATAGAGCCTTGCGTTCTTCCTGATCCTGTCCTCATCGAGAACATAAAGGGGAGCCCCGTATTCTTTTACAAGATCAAGAGCGTCAACGCCCGCGATCGTAAGGTGTCCGTATTCATTTACGGCGAGATTGTCGTAAAGCATGATTTCCTCTTTTCAAACTTTGTCGTATTCAGGAAAGCGTTCGAGGCTCCCCGCAGGAGAGCCCCGAATGCAGCTGTCATTATGCCCTATAGCATATGTTCTCTCAAATATTCAGGTGTTTCCGGTGAAAGCAGGGCAGGCGGAATGTCGAACAACGTTCTGCAGCCTGTTTCGCCAGCCTGGTTCATCCTAAACGCGGCTCTCGCGCACGCGGCAAGCACGCTGCCGGTAAAGTACGGGTTGGAGTCCAGGTTGAGAGAGAATTCGATCGTATCACCGTATTCATTGTTCCAACCCGTAGTACCGGTTCTGATAACGCTGCCTCCGTGCGGAAGACCGGCGTGATTCGCTTTCAACTCTTCCATTGTTATGAAAGTCACGGTCGTGTCATAATCCGAGAAATAGTTGGGCATTGTTACAATTGCGTTTTCGATTGCGGCAAGGTCTGCGCCTTCTTCGGCGACAACATAGCATTCCCTGGTATGCTTTTCTCTTGTCGTGAGAACCGGGTTTTCACCTGCTCTGACTCTTTCAAGCGCCTCGGGAACGGGTACCGTATACTGCCTGGCATCGATTACGCCGGGTATCCTTCTGATCGCGTCAGAATGGCCCTGGCTGACGCCGCGTCCCCAGAATGTATAATCCTGTCCGTTGGGAAGCGCGATATTCGCGTAAAGTCTGCTTATCGAGAAGAGGCCGGGATCCCATCCGGTCGAGATCACAGCGATAGTTCCTGCCGCCTTTGCCGCTGCATCACAATTCGCGTAATGTGTGGGAATATTGGCATGGGTATCAAAACTGTCAACTACACAGCATTTTGCAGCGATCTCAGGCGTCATGACCGGAAGATCGGTTGCGCTTCCACCACAAAGTATGATCACGTCTGCTTCTTCCGCTACTTTGTCAAGATCCGAGTAGGGAACTACAGGTACACCTTCTGACTGTATTGTTACTCCGGCAGGGTCTCTTCTGGTCATTACGCAGATGAGTTCCATGTCATCAGCGTGTTTCACGGCTGATTCAACGCCGCGGCCGAGATTGCCGTATCCAGCTATAGCTATTTTCATTTTACTCTCCAATCCTTTTGCCCCCGTTAGTCGGCGAGGAGATCATCCATGTTGTAGAATCCCGCGGGTTTTCCGACCAGGAATTTAGCTGCGTCTACGGCGCCGTCAGCGAACAAAGCCCTGTCGTGTGCTTCATGTTTGAGTGTTATCGTCTGGGTATTTGTGCCAATCATGACTTCATGTATACCAACGATATTTCCCATACGTACCGACTGGATGCCGATATCGTTCGGTTCGCGTTTTTCAGAGCCGCTTCTGCCGCATTTGATGACTGAACCGGGTCTTGCTTCCTGAGCTGCTTCTGCAAGCATCAGTGCGGTTCCGCTCGGGGCGTCGAGTTTGCGGTTGTGATGCATCTCGATTATTTCTACTTCACCGTTGAATTTTTCGGCGACTTCTTTAACAAGCTTTGTCAGGATGGCTACGCCTACAGACATATTGCCCGATTTGAACACCGGGATCTGAGTCGACGCGTCACGAATCATGTCCATTTCTTCTTCAGTCTGGCCAGTCGTGCACACTATGACAGGAAGATTCTTCGCGATGCAGTAATCCATGAGCGTACGCGTTCCAAGATGATTCGAGAAGTCGATCACTATATCGGCTTCGCCCTCGAACTCAGCGAGGGATTTGAGTGTGCCGTCATTTCCTGTGAAATCAACTCTTCCGACAGTCTCGAGCACATCGTCTTTTTCGATGACTCCAGCGAGGACTTTTCCCATCGCGCCTGCAGCGCCGTTTATTATGACTCTGATCATACCGCGAGACCTACCTTTCTCATTTCAGCAAGCAGATTCTGATAATGGTCTTCCTCCATCGGATAGAGCGGGCCTCTGAGCGCGTTCTCACAGAATCCCATTGCAGCGCATGCAGCTTTTACCGGGACCGGATTGACTTCAGAGAAGAGCGCCTTGACGAGCTGAGTATATTTCAACTGGAGCGCGAGGGAGCCCTTGATGTCTCCGTCAAACCACAGCTGGCACATGTCATGCGTTTCCTGCGGAACGACGTTTCCGAGGACTGAGATAACTCCGATACCGCCGCATGCGAGGAGGGGAACTATCTGGTCGTCGTTTCCGGAGTAAAGGTCGAGTCTTCCTTCCGTTCTCTGTACTGTTTCAACGATCTTAGCGATATCGTTGTTTGCTTCCTTGGTCGCGACGATGTTCTCGTGATCCGCGAGCTTCTCGTATGTTTTCGGCTCGATATTGATGCTCGTTCTTCCGGGTACGTTGTAGACGATGACCGGCACTGTCGCACAGTCAGCATATTCAGAGAAGTATCTGACGAGACCGTTCTGTGTGGTCTTGTTGTAATAAGGCGTAACCGCGAGGATTCCGTCAACTCCCGCTTCACATGCCATTCTCGTAAGGTTGACACCGTGAGCGAGGTCATTGCTTCCCGTGCATCCTACAACCGGAATACGGCCGTTTACGCGTTCAACGCAGTAGCTGATGACTTCGATGTGCTCTTTGTCGTTCAGCGTTGCGCATTCGCCTGTTGTTGCGGCTGCTACTATTGCGTCCGCTCCGTTCTCGATCTGCCAGTCGATGAGTTTGCCATAGCTTTCGAAGTCAACTCTTCCATCCTGAAACATCGGGGTAATGATTGCTGTTCCGCATCCTGTAAAAATTCTCTTCTTCATTTTGGACTCCTCCTTGGTTTCCTGTCCGCAGCATGTTCTTTAGCTGCGGCGCGCCTTGTGGCGACTTGGTGATAATGACAGCTAGCTTGAGATGATCCAGAAAGAAAAAGGGAGCTTTGCGCGGACGCAGCTCCCTGATACTCTTCTCATCACACACTTACGGCTCTCGCCGATTCGATGGTGCATATCAATGATAGCGCTCCGCATCTTTCTGCGACAGTCAGACGGATCTTATTCCGCCTGCCCAGCAAGACCGCCATACAGCTCGGTCCGACTTCGGCGTTTGTCCCTTTCCCGGCATCGGCGCTGTACCACTTTGGTGCCGTTACTGATGACGAAACGCATCCTCTATCTCAATTTGTACACTAATATATTATGGTTTCGTGGTTTTGTCAAGAGAAAAAACATGTTTTTTATGAATTTTTTGTTGGTATCCAACAAAGTGGCTGCTCGCTTTGCAGTTATGGCTGATATGTGGTATCTATTTTAGTAGTAAGTCTGTGATAACTCTTGATCATAAAGGCATGATATGGAAGATCCTAAAGTAAAAACAGGAAATGTGATCCGGACATGGAGAAATGGCGGAAAGGTATCCGCCGAACTTGTTCGCTATGCCAATGATGACGGGAGCCTGATCGAGGTGCTGGAATTTCCGGCGCTCAGAGAAACAGGCATAGTGAGGCATTTATTCACTACCAGAGTCGGCGGAGTCAGCACGGACTATCTCACTTCTATGAACCTCGGCTGGGACAGGGGCGACGAAAACGAGAATGTCGCCGAGAATTTTCGCCGTTCGCTCGGTGTGATAGGCGCGGCGGGCGACATGTGTGTCTGTACAAAGCAGACGCATACCACAAATATCCGCGAAGCTGTAAAGGCTGATGCGGGAAAAGGTGTAACGGTCCCGCGTGACTACACTGATATCGACGGGTTGGTGACAGACGAACCCGGGCTTGTGATAGCGGCATTCGGTGCGGACTGCGTTCCGATTTATTTTGTCGATCCGGTCAGGAGAGCGATCGGAATCAGCCACTCGGGATGGAAGGGGACCGTAAACCGCATGGGCGCCGTAACTGTACGGGAAATGACTGAAAAGTACGGAACCGATCCCGCAGATCTGGTATGCGTGATCGGACCTTCTATTTGCAGGGATTGCTATGAGGTGAGCGATGATGTCGCAAGCCGGTTCAGACAGGAATTCTCCGGGCATGTAGGCGAGATAATGGATAAGGAGGAGGGTACAGAAGGGCTTACCGGAGGTCCCAGGTATCTTCTCGACCTTTGGGCGACGAACAGGATCATCCTGATCGAAGCGGGCGTTAAGCCAGAGAATATAACGATTTCCGGAGTTTGTACGTGCTGCGAGCGCGAACTGCTTTTTTCACATCGCGCAACAAAGGGTGTGCGCGGAAACAACGGCGGTTACCTGATGCTCGAGCCGTGATTCAATCAAAAAATCAACCGATAAAAAATCCCTTTCCCGAATTTGGGAAAGGGATTTTTGTAAACAGTTTTATGTGACAAAAGAATCGGATTTATGTCGCTTTTTGTTTTACTCCGCGTCGCTGAGTGCTTCTCTTTGGGAAACAAGAACTTTCTTCTCGTAGCATGAGAACGCGCCTTCGACGAGTTCCGGAGAAGGCTTTGTTGAGAAAAGTGAGACCACCGGAACGATCACGAGGCCCGCGAGCATGCAGAACGCGCCGCAGTTGATCGGTGACTGGATGATTGCCGGGAAGCTTGGACGGAACATAACGTTCGCGAGCATCACTACTGTTGAGAAAACGAAGCATGTCCAGCAACCCATTTTTGTAGTCTTTTTCCAGTAAAGCCCATACATGAACGGCGCGAGGAATGCGCCTGCGAGCGCTCCCCATGAAACACCCATGAGCTGGGCGATGAATGTGACGTTTGATTTGTACTGTATCAGAGCGATGACGACCGAGATCAGTATGAAAACGACTATCAGAACGCGCATCAGCCTGACCTGGCGTTTCTCGTCCATATCCTTTATAATATGACCTTTTATCATGTCGAGCGTCAGTGTTGAGCTGGACGCGAGA
>CACZTA010000383.1 GCA_902783935.1 uncultured Lachnospiraceae bacterium
AGCTGTTAAGGCGGCAGTTAAAAATAAAAGAGAAACTGATAACCAGACTCCAGAAAAACGAAAGGAACGAAAGGGGAAAACACAATGAAGAAAAAGCTTATGGCGATCGTATGTGCAGGCGCAATGGCACTCGGCCTTCTGTCAGCAGGCATGGTGGCAGCGGAAGATACCGGCAGCACAGAGGGCATCCAGGCCAGCCCGGAATTCTATGAAAAAGCTGACATGTCCGTCCTGGAAGGCAAGAAGATCGGCATCACGATCCAGTCTCTGGAGAATGCATACTGGGCAGGCGTTATGACCGCTCTTCAGGAGACCCTTGATGCAGCCGGCGCAAATACGACAATCGTAGCCTGCGACGACAGCTCCGCCACACAGATCGGCCAGGTTGAGAACTTTGTTTCTTCAGGCTGTGATCTGATTATGATTCATCCGTCTGATGCTGAAGCGGTTGAAGATGTCGCTAAGGAAGCTATGGATGCAGGCATCAAGGTGATGTGCTGGGATGACCCGATGGTAAATACGAACGGCAACTGGATCCTGAACAATACGGATCTCGGTATCGCGATCGGCGAGCTGACAGGTGAATTCATCAATGAGCATTATGATGAGGACAACAAGGCTCAGGTTACGGTAATCGGCTATCCGCAGACAAAGATCCTGAAAGAGAGAGAAGAAGGCATCCTTGAAGGCATGGCAAATGTTGCTGACGGCAAGTATGAAGTCATTGCCAACCAGGCAGCGATCGATGCAAATGCAGCACAGACAGCTATGGAAACAATCCTGATCGCTCATCCGGACTGCAAGGTCGTCACGGGTATCGGCGCAGGCGCCATGATCGGTGCTGATGAAGCCCTCAACATTTCTACCGGCGGCAACATCCCCGAAGATATGGCTGTCATCACGACAGACGTCACAAAGCAGCAGCTTGAACAGCTTGCGAGCGATGCTTATCCGGCAAAGGGTATCGTCGGATTCGAAGGCTCTGACGAAGATACTGCAAACGCTTGTGCAGCTATGTTCGCCATGATCCTGAGCGATTCACTTGAGGCTCAGAACGTATTCCGCGGCGTCGCCCCGATCACGATTGACAACGTAGAAGAAATCAGCGCCGGCATGAAATAATGACGCAGTCACCGGCAGATCCCCTTTCCTTAAAAAGGGGATCTGCTTTACAAACAGAGAGACAGGAGGCAGCGTATGAGTGAAGAGTATGTCCTTGAACTGGAACATATCCGAAAAGAATACCCGGGCGTCGTGGCATTGAAGGATGTCACCCTTCAGCTCAGACCCGGGGAAGTATTAGGCCTGATCGGCGAGAACGGGGCCGGAAAATCCACACTGATCAAGTGCTGTTCCGGCGCGGTCGTCCCGACGAAGGGCAAAATCCGGGTAAACGGCAAAGAGTTTGACCGTATGACCCCTCAGCTGGCAGCCGAGAACGGTATTGCCATAATCTATCAGGAGTTCAATAACGTCGGAGAACTGTCCGCCGCTGAAAACCTGTTTCTCGGACGGCCCATCCGGAACGGCGTCATGATTGACCGAAAGGCCATGGAAGCAGAAGCTGCAAAGGCTTTTGACCAGCTCCAGATAAAGATTAATCCCAGAGAACTCGTGAAGAATCTGTCTGTCGGATACCAGCAGATGATCGAAATTGCCAAGGCGATTCAGCAGAACGCGAAGGTCCTGATCATGGATGAGCCGAGTGCCCCGCTCACGACCAATGAAGTCGAGAACATGTTCAAGGTCGTGGAGCTCCTTCGCAAGCAGGGTGTATCCATTATTTACATCTCCCACCGCCTTGAAGAAATTTTCCGCCTGAGCGACCGGATCGAGGTTATCCGCGACGGCGAATATGTCACTACACTGATCACTCCGGAGGCAACGGTCGACGAACTGATCAAACTGATGGTCGGACGTGAAATGACCCAGAAATATCCGGAGAGGAAAGACTGCATTGACAGAAGCAAAGTCGTTCTCGAACTGAAAAACGTGTGCGGGAACGGCGATAAAGACATGAACCTCAAGATTCACGCCGGCGAAGTGCTCGGCCTGGGCGGCCTTGTAGGTGCCGGGCGTACGGAGCTTGCGGAAGTAATCTTCGGATCGAAGCGCAAGGAATCGGGCCAGATTTTCCTGAACGGGAAAGAGATCAACCCGAAATCCCCGAGGGAAGCGATTGACCTGGGCATCGCCCTGGTTCCCGAAGACCGGAAGCGCCATGGAGCTCTTCTGACGAACTCCATCAAGAATAATATTAATATGCCGATTTATGAGCGCATTTCAAAAGCCAGCGTCATCAATTCAGCGGTTGAAAAGGCAAATGCGGAGAAATACCGCAAAGATATCCAGATCAAATGCCCGTCGATCAACCAGCTGGTGAAGAATCTCTCGGGCGGCAATCAGCAGAAAGTCATTCTCGGAAAATGGCTGGCAGCGGATTCCCAGCTCATCATCTTCGATGAACCGACCAGAGGTATCGACGTCGGTGCAAAATATGAGATTTACAAGCTCATCAATGATCTCGTGGAATCCGGGCGCAGCGTGCTCATGATTTCTTCCGAGATGGAGGAGCTGATCGGCATGTCGGACCGGATCATCGTCCTTGCGGAAGGAGAGATGACAGGAGAACTTCAGAAGGAAGATTTTAATGCGGATACGATTATGGCATATGCCTCATCAGTCGTAGACAATTAAGGAGGATTCATGAGATGAAAGCGAATAATATCATCAAGTCGAACGCGATCTGGCTCGTGTTTATACTGGAAGTCATCATTTTTGCGGCCGCGAGCGGCGGGGCATTTGTCCGTCCCGGCAACATCATCAACATTTCCCGTCAGGTTGCCTATTACGGAATTGCTTCCATCGGCATGACATTCGTCATCCTGATTGCGGGAATCGACCTTTCCATCGGTTCCATCATTACATTGGTCAATGTCGTCTGCGCCTTCCTGATGGTCAACAACGGCATGAATATGTGGATTGCCATTATCATCACACTGATTCTTGCAACCCTGATCGGTGTCCTGAACGGTGCCATGGTTGCCTCAATCGGCATCCCCGCTCTGATTGCGACATTTGCTTCACAGACAGTGTTTGAAGGCGTGGCTTACCTGATTTCAGGCGGCCGCCCGATTTCCGGACTTCCGGAAGGTTTTGCCCTTTTCGGCCGCAAGTCGATCGGTGCAGTTCCGGTCTGCTGCATTATCATGATCATCTGCTTCGCGATCGGCAGCTTTATCCTGAACAAGTCTTATTTCGGCCGCTACTTCTACGCAATCGGCGGAAATGAAGAAGCAGCTGAGCTCTCCGGTATCCGCGTCAACCGCGTCAAGTATCTGATCTATGCACTCTCCGGTTTCTTCGCAGGGCTTGCAGGCATCGTCCTTCTGTCCCGCTCCAATTCCGCACAGAGTACAGTCGGTAAAGGCCTTGAATTCGACGTCATCACCTGCGTCGTCCTCGGCGGTGTCTCCGTCAACGGCGGTGTCGGTAAAATCTCGGGCGTCGTCGCCGGTGTTCTGATCATCGGCTGTCTGACGAACGGCATGATCCTGATGGATGTCAGCGAGTACACACAGATGGTCGTCAAGGGCCTCGTCCTGGCAGTAGCGGTCGGTATCGACTGTCTTTCCAAGAAGCGCCAGGCTACATAATTGATAAGAAGAACAACTGGTTCTCTTGGTTTTGAAAGCATATAGCTGATGAGAGAAAATGACAGCTTGTAATAACGGCAGGCTGTCATTTTTAAAAACGGAGGGTAATAATGAAAGCGACTATGTTACAGCAGCTCATGACAGAACCGGGAAAGATCACTTTCCGGGA
>CACZTA010000384.1 GCA_902783935.1 uncultured Lachnospiraceae bacterium
GAAGGGAAGGCGACGCTCCGGTTCGTGATCAGCGATACCGGGATCGGGATGAGCGAGGATTATCTGCCGCATATTTATGATTCGTTCAGCCAGGAGGATTCCTCCACGACGAGCAGATTCGGCAGTACAGGGCTCGGCATGCCGATTACAAAGAGCCTCGTAGAGCTCATGAACGGGCATATTGAAGTGGAGAGCGAAAAGGGTGCGGGTACGACGTTCACTGTCACGGTCACGCTGACGGAGTCGGACCGGCAGGATGAAAATCCCGCAGTTCCGCACCTGAAGGATATCGGGCCGCGCGAATTGAGCGCGCCTGTACCCGAAACAGCGGACCTGAGGGGGCGGCGGATCCTCCTTGCGGAGGATATGGCCGTCAATGCGGAGATCATGATGATGGTGCTGGGCATGCGGGAGATGGAAGCGGATCTCGCCGAAAACGGGCGGATCGCCGTCGACATGTTCGCCTCGCATCCGGCCTGGTATTATGACGCGGTCCTCATGGATATGCGCATGCCCGAGATGGACGGCCTCGAAGCGTCGCGCCGCATCCGGGGCATGGACCGCGAGGATGCGAAGGCGGTGCCGATCATCGCGCTCACGGCCAATGCATTTGATGAAGACGTACAGCGGAGCATGCAGGCCGGGCTCAACGCCCACCTCAGCAAGCCTGTGGAGCCGGAAACGCTGTTCGGGACGCTGGAGAGACTGGTGAAATGAAAAGTTTCCGGGGAACCTTGAAGAGGAATCCCCGGAAGCTTTTTTGTGTAGTTTGTATAAAAATGGAAAAGGGACTTTGGGAAAACCAACGAAAATGCGCGTGTTTGCCCGTGATATATTGACGGATTGAGGATTTCGCAATATTATTAAATTGTTTTTATAAAAGGCATTCATAAAACCCCTTTTATAACCCCAGAGAATTAAGGAGGAAAGATGATGAAGGCAAAGAAATTATTATCACTGGCGCTGTGCGGAGCACTGGCAGCTTCTATGGCTGTCCCGGCATTTGCTGACGGACAGAAGGTCGGCGTGTCCATGCCGACAAAGGATCTCCAGAGATGGAACCAGGACGGCGACAACATGCAGAAGGAACTGGAAGCAGCCGGCTTCGAAGTTGACCTGCAGTATGCTTCCAACGACGTTCAGACGCAGCTCTCCCAGATCGAAAACATGATCTCCCAGGGTGCGGATGTTCTCGTTATTACCGCAATCGAAGGCAATTCCCTCGGCAGCGTTCTCGACATGGCAAAGGAATATGAGATCCCGGTTATCGCTTATGATCGTCTGATCATGGATTCTGATGCAGTTTCTTATTATGCAACATTCGACAACTACATGGTCGGTACCGTCCAGGGGACATACATCAAGGATACGCTGGATCTGGACAATGCTGACGGCCCGTTCAATCTGGAAGTTACAGCAGGTGACCCGGGCGACAACAACGCGAGATTCTTCTATCAGGGCGC
The DNA here is from genome assembly GCA_902783935.1 of uncultured Lachnospiraceae bacterium. Classification (GTDB taxonomy): domain Bacteria; phylum Bacillota; class Clostridia; order Lachnospirales; family Lachnospiraceae; genus Chordicoccus. The sequence continues at coordinate 1,464 of CACZTA010000384.1, forward strand.
GATCGATGTCCTGCAGCCGTACATTGACGAAGGCAAGCTTGTCATTCCGTCCGGCCAGATCGATTTTGATGCAGTCGCTACTCCGGCATGGGCAACAGAGACAGCACAGAACAGAGCAGAGAATATCCTTTCCTCCAACTATGCTGACGGCGAAAATGTTGACGTATGGCTCTGCTCCAACGACTCTACCTCTCTCGGCGTCACAAAGGCTCTGGAAGCAAACTACACAGGCGAATATCCGATCATCACAGGCCAGGACTGCGACATTGAGAATACAAAGAACATGATCGCAGGCAAGCAGTCCATGTCCGTCTTCAAGGATACCCGTACTCTGGCATCCCAGGTTGTCAAGATGGTCGGCCAGATCCTCAACGGCGAAGAAGTCGATGTCAACGACACCGAAACTTATGACAACGGCACAGGCATCATTCCGTCTTACCTCTGCGAGCCGGTCTTCGCTGATGCGAATAACTACAAAGAACTGCTTATTGACTCCGGTTATTACACAGAAGATCAGCTGAAATAATTCTGATCGGGAACCGGGGAAAATACATCAGGTCTTCAGAAACAAATGCTGCAGGCGGGCGGTTGCGCCCGCCTGTTTTTTGAAGAAGTCTCCAATTGTTTTTTGCAGCATAGGGAGGGAGTTATTTTGGCAAATATTCTGCTGGAAATGAAAAATATCACCAAAACTTTCCCTGGTGTCAAAGCTCTTGATAATGTCAACCTTCAGGTGGAGGAAGGCGAAATACACGCGCTTGTCGGAGAAAACGGCGCGGGCAAGTCCACCCTGATGAATGTCTTGTCCGGAATTTATCCGTACGGTACGTATGAGGGCGACATTATTTATAATGGTGAAGTCTGCCAGTTCCGTAAAATCAGGGACAGTGAGGCAAAAGGAATCGTCATTATTCATCAGGAGCTCGCCCTGATACCGGAGATGTCGATCGGTGAAAACATGTATCTCGGAAATGAGCGCGGGGCGAAAGCCGCCATCGACTGGAACACGACTTACGAAGAAGCCGATAAATACCTCAAGATGGTGGGGCTGACGGAATCTTCAAAGGTGCTGATCAAGGAGATCGGGACCGGCAAGCAGCAGCTTGTCGAGATCGCGAAGGCACTGGCGAAGCAGGCGAAACTGCTGATTCTGGACGAACCCACATCGTCTCTGAACGAAGAAGATTCCCGGGCGCTCCTGGACCTGATGCTCGGCTTTAAGAAGCAGGGCATGACGATGATCATTATCACGCATAAGCTCAATGAGGTCTCTTATGTGGCGGATAAGATCACGGTCGTCCGCGACGGATCCACCATCGAGACAATTGACAATGCAAATCACGATATTGACGAAGACCGCATCATCCGCGGTATGGTCGGCCGTGAGATCACCAACCGTTTCCCGAAGAGAGAAAATGTACAGGTCGGAGAGATCAACATGGAAGTTTCCGACTGGACTGTCCGCCATCCTCTGTATCCGGAGCGCACGGTTGTCAACAATGTGTCGCTTTATGTCAGAAAAGGCGAAGTCGTCGGTATTTACGGCCTGATGGGCGCCGGACGTACAGAGCTGGCCATGAGCATTTTCGGACAGTCCTACGGGACGCTGGTATCCGGAACGCTTAAGCTGGACGGTCAGCCGGTCAGACTGAAGAAAACACCGACGGATGCGATTAAGCATAAAATCGCCTACGTGACCGAGGACCGCAAAGGCAACGGTCTCGTGCTGAGCCAGTCGATCAAGATCAACACATCGCTTGCAAACCTCGATGCACTGGCGTCCGGTACGATCATAGATAAGGATAAAGAGTACCAGGTCGCCGAAGAATACAGGGACAAGCTGAAAATCAAGACCCCGTCGGTCGAGCAGCTGGTCGGGAACCTGTCCGGCGGCAACCAGCAGAAGGTGCTGCTCGCGAGATGGATGTTTGCGGAACCGGATATCCTGATTCTGGATGAACCGACGAGAGGTATCGACGTCGGCGCGAAGTATGAGATCTACTGCATTATCAATGATCTGGCAGCTGCGGGCAAATCCGTGATCATGATCTCTTCGGAGCTGCCCGAGGTACTGGCGATGAGCGACCGTATCTATATCATGAACGCATCCAGGATTGTAGGAGAAATGAAAGCTTCCGAGGCGACTCAGGAGAACATCATGGCCGCGATCCTTAAGTCGGGAAGGGGGGATTGACCATGAAATCAGGCGGAGCTCTTTCATATGTCAAAAAGAATACGATGGTTATTGCGCTTGTTGCGGTCGTCATCTTTTTCTACTTTACGACCCATGGGAAGATTCTGTATGCACAGAATATCAATAACCTGATTTCCCAGAACGGCTACGTGTTCATGCTGGCCACAGGAATGCTGCTCTGCATCCTGACCGGCGGGAATATCGACCTTGCCGTCGGTTCGGTTGTCTGCTTCACCGGCGGAATCGGCGCTGTCATGATGGCGTCGGGAGCACCTGCGTTTGCTGCGGCGCTTGTCATGCTGGCGGTCGGCCTCGCGATCGGTATGTTCCAGGGCTTCTGGATTGCGTGGATTTCCGTCCCGCCGTTTATTGCGACGCTGGCGGGTATGTACGCATTCCGAGGGTTCGCAAATGTGGTGCTCGGCGGCTATGCGGTCGGCATCAATAACGAGAAGTTTCTCAACGTTTTCGGAGGCGGTGCCAAGTGCTATATTCCGGATTTCCTGAACGGCGGTTCGATCAACCTGCTCTGCATGGCGGTCGGTATTATCGGCGCAGCCATTTACATTATCCTGACGGTCCGCGGCATTGCGATCCGCAAAAAGAGAAAGATCGGGTCGGATAATGTGGCCATGGAGCTTGTCAGAATGGTCATTATCAGTGCGCTGATTCTCTGGATTGCCTATAAACTGTCTCAGTATAAGGGCATTCCGAGCGTTCTCGTCTGGATCGCGCTCGTGCTTCTCATTTACGGCTATATTACAAGGAAGACCGCGATCGGCCGTTATTTCTACGCGGTCGGCGGAAATGAAAAAGCAACCAGGCTGTCGGGCGTCAATACAAAGCTGGTGTATTTTGTGGCCTATGCGAATATGGGCCTTCTCGCAGGACTGGCAGGTATCCTGACGGTGGCGAGAGCCGGTTCGGCACAGCCGACATACGGGCAGGGCTACGAGATGGACGCTATTGCTTCCTGTTTCATTGGCGGCGCGTCCGCATACGGCGGTGTCGGCAAGGTCACTGGTGTCATTATCGGTGCGACGCTGATGGGCGTCATCAACCAGGGCATGAGTATCATGGGTATCTCGGCCAACTATCAGAGGGCGGTCAAGGGGCTTGTTCTTCTGATAGCCGTCCTGGTCGATGTTCTGTCCAAGAAAGGAAACCGGTAAGGGAGGGGGATGACAATGAATAAGAGTGTCTCAAAAGTATTAAAAGATAATACAATGATCATCGTCCTCGTGCTGGTTTATCTTTTCTTTACCTGGAGGACGAAAGGCGCGATGTTCATGCCGCTGAATTTCAATGCGCTGGTTACGCAGAACGCCTATGTCTTTATTCTGGCCTGCGGGATGCTGATGTGCATGCTGACCGGCGGCAATATCGATCTGTCCTGCGGTTCATTTGTCTGCTTCCTGGGAGCGGTCGGCAGTGTCATGATGAATGTCCTGTCCGTAGGGACGATTCCCAGCATTATCCTGATGCTTCTTGTCGGTATTATCTACGGATGTGTGCTCGGTTATCTGGTTGCCTATATGAACATTCCTCCGTGGATCGCGACACTGGCAGGATACCTGGCCTTCCGCGGAATCGGAACGGATATCCTGAGCAGCAACAGTTCGACGGGTTCTATCAGTATAAAAAGCAATGCGGCATTCCTTTCCTTTTTCTCGGGAAAGCTTTTCAGTACGAGACCGGGCAATCTCAATACGCCGTGCATGGCTGTCGGGGTTGTATTGGCGGTGATTGTCGTTCTGGTTAACTTTATTACGAGAGCGAACAAGGTCAGGAAAGGCTATGAAGCTGATTCCATGCTTACTGTTATTGTGAAATCCGCGATCGAAGCGGCAGCCATCGTGCTCATCATGTACAAGCTTGCGATGGCCGGCGGGATTCCTACCGTTCTCGTGTGGGTTGTCATCGTGGTTTTGTTTTACAGCTTCATTACGGAGAAGACCACGATCGGGCGGCATTTCTATGTGGTAGGCGGCAACCGGGAAGCGGCGAGGCTGTCCGGCGTCAACACACGGAGAATCATGTTCGCCGCTTATCTGAACATGGCGATTGTCACGGTTATTACGACGTACGTCGTGCTTGCACGTTTCCAGGCAGCCAATTCCACTGTGGGCACAAACTACGAGATGGACGCCATCTCCGCGTGCGTGGTCGGCGGTGTTTCCGCATACGGCGGCGCCGGCAGCATCTTCGGAATGGTCATCGGTGCTACGCTGATCGGTGTCATCAACCTGGGCATGAGCCTTATGAACATCGATGCGAACTACCAGAAGGTGGTCAAGGGCGTGGTCCTGCTCGGTGCGGTGGCATTTGATATTCTGTC
>CACZTA010000385.1 GCA_902783935.1 uncultured Lachnospiraceae bacterium
CCGCAGGAGAAAGCAGGCTGCAGGAGATCAGGTCATTCCTGCAGGAAGAGGATGCGGAGCCGATGGATCTCACGGGTGTCTTTAAGGAAGAACATTTCTGAAGGAGCGGGCATAATATGGCAAAGAAAAGGAAGAAAAAGAGGAAGAGCAGAAAGGCGAAGGCACTGCGTATCCTGTTTGCCGTGCTGGTTGTGGCACTTGCTGCAGCTTACGGAGCGGGATGGTATCTTCTTTACGGCAAATTTCTGCCGAATACAAGCGTGAACGGTCTCGACTACAGTGAAATGACTGCTGCTGAAGCGGAGGCTTATTTTAAGTCGACTTATATGGGCAGGAAGCTGACCGTGAAGGAAATGAACGGCGCTTCTGAGGAAATCGGATATGATGACATCGATTATCATCTGACTTCCAATATGTCCTTCCAGGAACTGATCGATGACCAGGACTACTATCTGTGGCCGATAACTTATATCAGGAGCACGCTCATTGAAACCATGCAGGGATTTGCCTATGATAAAGCGAAGCTCGAACAGAAAATGAAAGAGCTGAACTGCATCTCGGGACAGGATATCCGGGATCCGTCAGATGCATTCCTGGAAAAAACAGATGAAGGCTATTCGATCCATCCGGAGGACGACGGCAACCGGCTCGATGAGCAGAAGGTCCTGCAGGTGCTGGACGATGCTGTCAATGCAGGGGCTTCCGAGGTGAATCTGGAGGACGAAAACTGCTACCTGAAGGCACAGGTGAGGTCTGATAATGAAGCGCTCCAGGCATCATTTGCGGCTGCCGACAAGATACAGAATGTGGTGATCACCGCTTATATGGAAGGGAATAAGTCAGAAGTGATTGACAAATCCGTCTTCCTTGACTGGATGACAGTCGACGGTACCAATGTCAATATCAGTTCGGAAGCTGTGATTGCCTATACGGCTTCACTCGCCGAGAAGTATAATACGTACGGGCGGGAGAGGCAGTTTAAGACATACGAGGGAGACATCCTGACAGTGGGCGGCAGTTCCTGGGATAATTTCGGCTACCAGATGAACCAGGAGACGAGTGCTGCCGCAATCAGGGATGCGATTATGTCCGGCGTGACGCAGACGATCGCGCTTGACTGGACCAGCTACGGCAGAGCCCGCGATGATCTCGGAGGCGATTTCGGGGACACGTATATTGAAATCAGTCTGGACGAGCAGCACATGTGGTACTATAAAGACGGCGAACTGTTTACGGATACACCGATTGTATCCGGCACGGCAACGCCGACGCGGGCAACACCTCCGGGCGTTTTCAATATTCTGTCGCTCCTGAAGGATCACACTATGCGCGGCAGTTACGGGGAATCGTTTGCCAGTTATGTCATGCCGATCATGTATAACGGGATTTCGATTCATGACAGTTCCTGGAGAGGGACATACAGCGGTGACTATGGCGGGGATGTCTGGCTGTATGACGGAAGCCACGGCTGCATTAATACGCCGTACAGTGCTGTGGAGAAAATTTTTGAAAATATCACTGTCTCCACCCCGGTCGTCATCTATGACAGAAACAACACGGTTCCGGAGATTCACAACGACACATATACCGGCGGCGAGACTGATAACGACGGGACAGAGGAGGAATACTACGAGTATCTGGAAAACTCACTTGAAGGGAATGGCGGATACGACGAAGACTATTACGACGAAGACTATTATGACGATTATTGACGGCATCAGCTGTGACTGAGAAATGAACCTGGACGGAGAGTACGGTATTATAAGGAACCGGCTCTCCGCCCTGCCTGTTTCAGGGGCTATTGCGGCAAAGGCGGGAAAATGGTACAATACTATGAATGCCTGTCTGTATTTTTACCTGTCCGGCGGGTAAACAGACGCTGTTGATACAAATCTGGAGAAAAATGATTATGAATGATCCTGTATATGCGGAACCTGCAGTGGATCTGTCTGAATTGTTCTGGAATATCATGCTGCAGTGGCGTGTGATCGCATTGTCTGCCATCCTGGCTGCTGCGGTTGCGGGAGGCTTATCATGGCTGAAGAGCAAACCGGCAGCGCCTGTGACAGCTGCGGATAATAAAGTGGCTTCTGCTTACTATGAAGATTCCCTGAAATCAATTGATGAGGGGATTGCCCGATATCAGGCTGCTCTGAAGGATGAGAAAGAATATCTTGAAAAGTCTCTGTTCATGCAGCTGGATCCCTTTCATCTTTATCTTACGACTACACAATATGAGATAAGTGCCCTGGCAAAAGAGTGTGAGGAGGGCGACCTTCTGTCTCTCGGCCAGGCTTATGCGGCAGCGGCAGTAGATGCAGGATTTCTCGGAGAGCTGGCGGAAAAGTATGAGACGGAGCCGCAGTACCTTGCGGAACTGATTGCAACAAACGTGCCGGACAGTACGGGGACTTCGACCCCTTCGGGGTCTGCGGCGGATGCTGAAGAGGAAGAAACCGGGGAAGCGTCGGGAGATGATGGCCAGGCGGATGCAACTCCTGCGACAACTTATTACCTGACCGTCCAGGTGACGGGGAAGGACCAGGCG
>CACZTA010000386.1 GCA_902783935.1 uncultured Lachnospiraceae bacterium
CTGTTTCCAGTTTCCCGCCATACTGCGAATAATTGTTATGTGCGGGACAAACTTTTTCCGGTCGTACGCAATGCCCGCCTCATCCAGAGCGCGGCAGACGTCCTTCACGGCTCCGCTCATCCCCTGGTTGCCCTTCAGGCCGACCCAGAGCAGGTCCCCGAAGGTCCCCATATCGGAAAGCGCCAGCCGGAACGGCTTCACCTTTACTGTCTGCAGCGCCTCCCTGACCGCCGATGCGTCCTTGACATCGCCGATAAATGCAAGCGTCAGGTGCAGGTTCTGCAGCGGCACATAATTGCCCTTCACCCCTGCTTTCTTCAGGGCATGCAGGGTACCGGCAACAGAAGATTTCATCTCATCGGAGAGAACAGCAGCAACAAATAATCTCATCAGCGGACTCCTTTCCCGTTTTTGATGATCTGATTATACAGCAAAAAAAGAGGAGACGGTGTTCCTTTCGGGGAATTACCGTCTCCTCTGGTTTTGTTCCGTTATATCAGTCGCGGTCAGCGTCCTTCTCCAGGTCCCGGAAATGGAACTGTCGCCTCCCGGCCGCATAGTCCCCGACGATATGCCCGTCGCCGAACAGCTTATATTTATAGGTCACCAGGCCTTCGAGCCCGACCGGCCCCCTGGCATGAATCTTGCCCGTGCTGATCCCGACCTCCGCGCCGAAACCGTAGCGGAAGCCGTCCGCGAAGCGGGTGGAGCAGTTCTGGTAGACGCCGGCGGAATCCACCATCTGCATAAACTTAAGGGCTGTCTCCCTGTCTTCCGTAATAATGGAATCCGTATGGTGCGAGCCGAAGCGGTTGATATGCGAGACGGCTTCATCCACATCCTTCACCAGCTTGACGGAAACCGCCAGGTCAAGATATTCCCTGAACTCATCTTCCGTGATCTCCGTCACGTCGATAATTTCCCGCACCTCGCGCGTGCCGAGCAGGCGGACATGCTCCGCCTTGAGGGCTTCGGCCAGCAACGGCAGGAACTCACCTGCGATCTCCCTGTTGACCAGCAGCGTTTCCACCGCGTTGCAGGCAGCCGTGTACTGTGTCTTGGCATCCACGATGATCGGGACCGCCTTTCCGAAATCCGCCGCCTTGTCGACATAAATGTGGCAGATCCCGTCCGCGTGGCCCATTACCGGGATTTTGGTATTATTCATAATATACTGGACAAATGCATTGGACCCCCTCGGGATCAGCAGGTCCACATCCCTGTCGCAGGAGAGGAGCTCATCGATCTCGCTGTGCTGTTCGGCCTGCAGCAGTGCATTCTCCGGGAGCCCCGCCTCTGTGACAGCTTCATGGATCAGGCGGAATAAGGCGCGGTTCGTATACGTCGTCTCCTTGCCGCCCTTCAGGATAGCGCAGTTGCCGCTCTTGATGCAGAGCGTGGAAATCTGTACAAGCGCATCCGGCCTCGCTTCAAAGATCACTCCGATCACGCCGATCGGGCAGCTGACGCGGTACAGCCGGAGTCCTTCGTCCAGCTCTCTGGCGAGGGAAACCTTTCCAAGGGGATCCGGCAGGCTGACCAGCTGGCGGATTCCCGCGAGGACATCATTCAGCTTATCCTCATTAAACTTCAGCCGCTTCATGACTGCCGGCGCAATCCCGGCTTCCGTTGCGGCCGCCAGGTCTTTTTCATTCTCCGCAAACACTTCAGCCGCATGGGCGCGGAGCTTTTCCGCTGCATTCTCAAGTGCCCGGTTCCGCTGTTCATTTGAGGAAGCCGCCATCGAGGCAGCGTCCAGTTTCATTTTCCGGACTTCTTCTTTAATACTCACGTTTTCTTTCCCCTTTCTTCCGGATCACAGCACCTTGTCCAGCCACGCCAGGTCTTCCTCTGTCGTCGACCAGCTTGTCACAAACCGGACAGCCGTATGGTCATCGTCAATCTTCTCCCAGAAGCTGAACATGACCTTCTCTCTCAGTTTCTCCATATATTTATTTTCCAGAACCACATACTGCTGGTTCGTCGGAGATTCAATATACCTCGGAATCCCATGCGCCTCAAAGATCTGTTTCAGCCGCTCCGCCATTTCGATCGCGTGCCTGCCGATCCGGAAATACAGGTCATCCGTAAACAATGTGTCGAACTGAATCCCGAGCAGGCGGCCCTTGGCCAGAAGCGCCCCGCGTTTTTTTACTGAAGTGATAAACCGTTTCGGCCTGCACCCGCCTCTGAACACAACCGCTTCCCCGCACAGGGCGCCGACCTTTGTCCCTCCGATATACAGGACATCCGCTATTGCCGCGAGCTCCGGCAGTGTCAGATCCGCTTCCGGGCTCATCAGGCCGTAGCCGAGCCTCGCGCCGTCCACAAACAGCTTCATCCCGTATTTCCGGCAGACAGCGGAGATCTCTGTGAGTTCATTCTTAGAATACAGCGTTCCGAACTCTGTCGGCCACGAGAGATAGACCATTCCCGGGAACACCATATGCTCATGCGTCTCATCCGAATAGAATACTTCCATATAATGCCGCAGGTCTGCCGGCACCATTTTCCCGTTCACCGAGGGAAGCTCAATCACTTTGTGCCCCGTATATTCGATCGCCCCGGCCTCATGGACACTGACATGTCCGGTTTTTGCCGCGACCACGCCCTCCGTGTCGCCGAGCATGGTCGAAATGACCACCATATTTGTCTGCGTTCCCCCGACCAGGAACTCCACATCCGCGTCCGGCAGCCCGACCGCTTCGCGGATCTTATTGCGTGCGCTCTCACAGTAGGCATCCGTTCCGTACCCGGAGAGGGCTTCGAGATTCGTCTCCGCCAGCTTTTTCAGAATTTCCGGGTGTGCTCCTGTGTTATAATCATTTTCAAAAGAGACCATTTTTCTTCCTCCGCGGCATGTCTGATTCTCTTACATGCTTTTATCAGTATATAATATGATAAAACACTTGGAAGAATTTTGCATTGGCTTTATAATGCTCATACAAAAAAATCATTATTTTTACCTGTTAACCCC
>CACZTA010000387.1 GCA_902783935.1 uncultured Lachnospiraceae bacterium
CCGCGAGCCGAAAGGCATGATCCGGTGAGATTCCGGAGCCGACAGTATAGTCTGGATGGGAGAAGGTATGAAAGCGTTTATGCTGCTCTGGAATCTTTGTGTTCCGGAGTTTTTTATAAGCATTACGCGGTGCGCTTTGTTTGAACTGCCCTGAGTGCGTCTCGGGGCTTTTTGTTTTTCACAAAGCCTGGCAGAAGCCGGCTTTTGTTAGGTAAAGCGCCCGGCAAAAACAACGAAAGTAAGAAAAATGACTGACAACATCGACAAAAAATACATGAAAAGAGCGATTGAGCTCGCGGCTAAAAGCGGCGGATACGTAAATCCCAACCCACACGTCGGAGCAGTGATCGTTAAGGACGGACGCGTCATCGGTGAAGGCCGCCACGAAAGATACGGCCAGCTCCACGCGGAAAGAAACGCGCTCGCGGCAGTGACCGAGGATCCGAGAGGCGCGACCATGTACGTTACGCTCGAGCCCTGCTGCCACTATGGCAAGACTCCTCCGTGCACGGAAGCGATCATGGAAGCCGGTATCGCAAAAGTGATCATCGGCTCTGACGACCCCAATCCCCTCGTCGCAGGAAAAGGCGCTGGGATCCTGAGGGATGCCGGTATAGAGGTGATTGAACAGTTCATGAAGGAAGAATGCGACAAACTGAATCCGTCATTCTTCCATTACATAACTACAGGACTCCCATACGTCACGCTTAAATACGCGATGACTATAGACGGTAAGATCGCGGCTTCCACAGGCGAATCACAGTGGATCACCGGACCAGCTGCAAGAGCAAGAGTCCATGAAGAGCGCGCAAAACACACAGGCATAATGGTCGGTATCGGTACGGTGCTTAAGGACGATCCCTCGCTGAACGTAAGAGACGCCGAGGGACCCGATCCCGTCCGCATAATCCTGGATTCACGTCTCAGGACCCCGCTCGGGTCGAAAGTCGTCGAAACGGCAGCTCTCGCCCCGAAAGGACAGGAACCACAGGAAACTGTCTTCACTGCCGGTGACACACGTTATCCAAGAACGATAATCGCGACGCTTGTAGACGATGAGGAAAAACTCGCGCCTTACAAAGCCGCCGGCTGCGCGACGATCCTTTGTGAAGACGACGGATCCGGTCACATTGACCTTCCCGATCTCATGAAAAAGCTCGGTAAAATGAAAGTCGACAGCATATTCATGGAAGGCGGAAGCGAAGCCGCCTGGGGCGCTCTTTCGAGCGGCATCGTGGATCACGTCCAGGCGTTTATCGCGCCTAAGCTTTTCGGAGGCGCTGGCTCGAAATCACCTGTCGGAGGCGCGGGAGTCCCCTATCCGAAAGACGCGATAATGCTTAAAGACCTGACGATAGAATACGTCGGCCCTGACATTCTCGTGCAGGGCGATATAGAACGGAGGTGAAAGCTTTGTTCACCGGAATAATTGAAGAAGTCGGCACGGTCAAGGAACTCAGGATGACCGGAAACCACGCAAGACTCACAGTCTCGTGCAGTAAAGTCCTCGGAGGTATGCCAACTGCCGATGAACCGCTCAGACAGCCGACAAGGATCGGCGACAGCATCGCAACGTCGGGCATATGCCTGACAGTCACGGCGCTTACCGGAAGCACTTTTTCCGCGGACGTCATGCCGGAAACTGTAAACCGCACGGCATTCTCAGTGCTGAGACCCGGTAGCAAAGTCAATCTCGAGCGCGCGATGCCAGCGTACGGCAGATTCGGCGGTCATATAGTTTCGGGACATATCGACGGCACGGGAACGATACTGTCGCTCAGACCCGACGGCAACGCTGTATGGTTCAGGATATCGGCATCTGACGAGTTGATGCGATACATCGTGACAAAGGGTTCAATCACGATCGACGGTATCAGTCTAACGGTCGCTGACTCGAAACACACTAAAGGAAGCGGCGAATTCAGCGTCTCGATAATACCGCACACGCTGGCTGAAACAGCTTTGTCGACAAAGAAAGCCGGAGACCCGGTCAATCTCGAGACCGATATGATAGGAAAATATGTCGAGCGGCTGCTCGCTGACGGACCTGCGGAAACCGGCAGAAACAAAGCCGGCGCGGCAGCAAGCTCTGACTCTAGACTCGAAGAACTACTGAAGGCATTCTGACAGGAGGGACGAAAATGGATGTAAGAAAACTAAACCTTGAACCGGAAGAAGAAAAGGATGAAATGGTGCTGCCGGAAGGCTTTGAGTTCAGCACCATACCTGAGGCTATAGAGGCGCTGAAGAACGGCGAAATCATACTTTGTACGGATGACCCGGACAGAGAGAACGAAGGCGATCTGATCTGCGCCGCGCAGTTCACGACGACCGAGATGCTGAATTTCATCGCTAAGCATGCAAAAGGTCTCATCTGCATGCCGATGGGTATCGAAGCTATCAGAAGACTCAGGCTCCAGCAGATGGTCGACGACAACCGTGACAATCATGAAACGGCGTTCACCGTCAGCATCGACCACGTAGACACGACGACCGGTATCTCCGCCGTCGAACGTGCTCTCACAGCAAGAAAAGCCGCAGATCCGAATAGCAAACCGGAGGATTTCAGACGTCCCGGCCACATGTTCCCTCTCCTTGCTAGACGCACCGGAGTGTTTGAACGCAACGGCCATACGGAAGCCACAGTCGACCTTCTCAGGCTTGCCGGTCTCGAACCGGTCGGCATCTGCTGCGAGATTATGGAAGATGACGGAACTATGATGCGCACACCGAGACTTGCCGAGTTCTCGATGAAATACGGCATCAAGTTCGTCAGCATCAAGCAGCTCCAGGAGTACCGCAAAAAACACGACGATCTTGTTGAGTGCGTTACTGTCGCGAATCTTCCGACCAGGCACGGCGAATTCAAAGCGCACGTGTACATAAACAAACTTAACGGCGAGCATCATATCGCCCTCGTAAAGGGAGACATCGGAGACGGCGACAATATCCTGTGCCGCGTACACTCCGAATGCCTTACGGGAGACGCATTCGGTTCGCTTAGATGTGACTGCGGTCAGCAGCTCGAGTCGGCTATGCGGCAGATCAATGAGGAAGGCCGCGGGATACTCCTCTACATGCGACAGGAAGGCCGCGGTATCGGTCTTGTCAACAAACTCAAGGCCTACACGCTCCAGGATGAAGGCATGGATACGCTTGAAGCGAATATCGCGCTCGGATTCCCGGGCGACATGAGAGAGTACTACATAGGCGCGCAGATACTGAGAGACCTTGGAGTACACACAATGAGGCTCCTCACGAACAACCCGCAGAAGATCTATGAACTCAGTGAATACGGAATGGAGATCGTTGACCGCATACCGATTCAAATGCTATCTAATGACAACGACCTGTTCTATCTCAAGACCAAACAGAAAAAAATGGGGCATCTGCTCGATTATTAATAAAAAGACGATACCGCCGGTTTATTCCCGGCACTGAACAAGCGGCGGGATGCCGCGTATAACCGATCCGGAAAGGAGAACAAAAATGAAAGTATTTGAAGGAAAAGTAGTATCCCAGGAAA
>CACZTA010000388.1 GCA_902783935.1 uncultured Lachnospiraceae bacterium
ACAAAATTACAGTCCTCATAGTTTTTTCCGAGGGTATTCGCATGATATTCCGCAACGGCTTTCTGGTTCAGCACATGGGAATGTGAAACGCGATAAAGTCCCCGGATCCCGGTAAGTCTCGCGTAATCACAGAATTCGTCCACATTTGTGGGATTCAGCGTATATGCCTCACGCCCGTAATTCTGCGCGAATTCCCAGGCAAGCATGACACCGAGCTTTGCTGCATGTTCGCTTCCGCCGACAGCTGCCTTCGTATCCTCGTACAGTTTCCGGCTGATTTTTGTCGCGCCTCCCGGCTGGGTGCAGGCACTTCCCCCGCGCCCGACAAAAACATCGATTTCCGAAGGGTCTGTTTTTTCTGCTTTCAGCATATCCATAATCACCTGATAGCGGAAAGGCACCTGGTCGTTCACGTGCGGATACCGGAGCAGTTCAGGCGCGTCATGAAAAACGCTGCGCTCAAAAAGAGATGTTTCATTTTCAAACAGGCTCACTTTTGTTGAAGTAGAACCCGGGTTAATAACAAGAAGCCTGTATTTTTTATTTGTATCTGTCAATGCTGTTCCCTCTGTTTCTTAATATATCTTTGCGCGAAGACTCCCCGAAGGGTATCTTCTCCGGGGCTGCCGCTCCGTCTGAAAATCCTTATACAGTATATTCTATTCTTTTCTGAATGCCAATCACGAACTCGAAAAACTCTGAAATATCTGTAATGACCTCCCCGTAATTTTGTACTATAATAGATTAGCTGATTCTATCACAGTCATTAAAGGAGAGGATACATGGCAAAGACACTTCAGGATATTCTGGATCTGATAAAGGAAAATGATATTAAGTTCGTTGATTTCAAACTGACTGATATTGACGGCAGATGGCGCCATCTCAGCATACCTGCAGAGCGCCTCAGCCAGAGCACCATGGAGCAGGGCATCGGCTTTGACGGTTCCAATTACGGATATGCTCCTGTCGAAAACAGTGACATGGTTTTTGTTCCGGTTCTTGATTCCGCTGTCATTGACACTTATGCATCCATTCCGACACTTTCGATGATCGGCGATGTCAGAATCATTGATCTGCCGGAAAACCGTCCTTTTGACCAGTACCCGAGGAATGTGGCAATCCGCGCCCTGGATTACATGAAGGAACTTGGAATTGCAGACAAAATGGTCATCGGGCCTGAATATGAATTCTATGTCTTTGATGATATTTCTTTCAACGTAAGCCAGCAGGAAGTCAGCTCAAGAATCTATGCCCGGCAGGCACCCTGGGCAGGAGAAGAAAATAACAGCGGTTATCAGGTTCCTCACGGCACCGGTTACCACACCTGCCTTCCCATGGATATCAATTATGACCTCCGCAGCCAGATGTGTCTTTCCATGAAAGAATGGGGTATTGATGTGAAATACCACCATCCGGAAGTGGGCGGATGCGGACAGATGGAGATCGAAGTGGAGCTCGGCGATATGCTGGCTCTGGCAGACAACACCATGGCTGCCAAATATGTGATAAAAAATGAGGCCGCACAGAACGGCATGACTGCTACTTTTATGCCGAAGCCCCTTGCGGGAGAAGCCGGAAACGGCATGCATGTGCACATGCTGCTCTTTAAAGACGGAAAACCGGTTTTCTATGATCCCGAGGGATATGCGCAGCTCAGCAAAGAAGCCCACTGGTTTATGGGCGGACTTCTGACACACGCACGCTCTCTCTGCGGCATCACAAATCCGTCCACAAATTCCTATAAAAGACTGGTTCCCGGCTTTGAAGCACCCGTCACGATCGGCTATGCCATGGCGAACAGAAGTGCCGTCATCCGCATTCCTGCTTATGCAAAGACGCCCGAAACCAAGCGGTTTGAGCTGCGCAATCCGGATGCAACCTGCAACCCGTACTACGCATATGCTGCCATCCTGATGGCAGGTCTCGACGGAATCCGTAAACAGATTGATCCGCACGCAAAGGGCTGGGGCCCCTACGATTTCAATCTCTACACGCTCTCCGAGGAAGAAAAGGCGAAAATTGAAGGCCTGCCCACATCGCTCGGCGAAGCTCTTGACGCGCTGGAAGCAGACCACGACTATCTCACTGCCGGCGGCGTATTCCCGGAGCGCCTGCTTCGCCAGCATATCGCCAGACGCAGAAAAGATCTGGAAGCAGTCAACCAGATCCCCCATCCGGCAGAGTTTGAAAAGTATTATGATCTATAATCCCTGCCCTGTATTTATTTAAACAGATTGACAGCCGGCTGCAGTTTCATCTATGAACC
>CACZTA010000389.1 GCA_902783935.1 uncultured Lachnospiraceae bacterium
CAGCTGCCCCGGCTCCAGGCTGATGTCGTCGTACAGGACGATCAGCTGCTCCGCCGGATCTGCCTTATAGTACGCGCAGGCGGCCTGGACCGCCTGTCCGCTCAGGTTCATGTAGGTCTGCGGCTTGATCAGCAGGACATTCTGCCCGTCGATCACTCCCGTCCCGCACAGCGCGTGGAACTTCGGCGTCGTCACGGCGATGCGCGCCCGGTCCGCCAGGATATCCAGCGCCTCGAAACCGCAGTTGTGCCTGGTCTTTTCATATTTTCGTCCCGGGTTTCCCAGGCCGGCTATGATGTACATCTTCTCCGTCTGCTCCGTTTCCGGGGCGGTCTCACCGGCGCATTCGCCGTCAGCCGGTCCCGTATTCTCTGTCCCGCCCGCAGGCGCAGGAGCGCACTCTCCGGCGGAAGCGTATCCGGACTGCGCTCCGCAGTCTTCCGCTGCACCGTCACCGGGCTTCGCGCCGCAGCCTTCCGCTGCACTGTCACCTGGCTTCGCGCCGCGCTCTTCGGCGCTTCCTGCCCCTGCCTCAGGGGAGGCTCCCGTCTCCGGACGCACTTTCCTGAACCATGAAAACAAGCTCATGCCGTCAGCGCCTCCACGATCTGTCCGAACTGCATGAAATGGCTCGCCTTGACGAGGACCGTGTCCCCTGCCCGGATCTCTTTCTCCCGGTTTGCCAGGAAATCCTCCACCGTCTCATACCAGGATGCCTCCAGCTGCGGATTCTGCCGCAGGGCAGCCTCATACAGACCGCGGGACAGGCTGCCCACCGCGATCAGGCGGTCCACCCGGTCCGCCGCGTAGGCACCCACCTCAGCGTGGAGCTCCTTCTCATTCTCTCCCAATTCTCCCATATCGCCCAGGACAGCGACTCTGCGGCCTCCGCCCTGCGCCAGCACGGCGACGGATGATTTCATGGAGACGGGGTTTGCGTTGTAACAGTCATCTATGACCGTCAGGTCCCCTGCCTTCAGGACGCGGAACCGGCCGGAGATCGTCTGCGCGGACTCGATCCCGCGCCGGATCTCATCCAGGGTCATCCCGCATGCCAGGCCGACCGCGCATGCGGCAGCCGCGTTGGACGCGTTGTGAATACCCGGGATCGGGACCCTGACCTGAAACGTTCCCTGCGGCGTGTTCAGCGTGCACAGGGAGCCCTCGAATCCGAGCAGGCGGATGCCGGAGACGGTCACGCAGCGCTCTGACGGGAGGTCTCCCGGATAACTGACCTCGGGTCCCGCGGACAGATCCTGCGCGCCTTCCTCACAGCTGTCCACTCCGAAAAATACGGGCTCGGTCCGCTGGACCTCTCTCACAGCCCGCAGCTTGTCATCATTTCCGTTCAGGATCACCCTGCCGCCCTGCTTCAGGAACGCGAAGACCTCGGTCTTTGCCCGGAACACCCCGTCCCTGTCCTTCAGGAACTCCAGATGGCAGGTTCCGATGTTCGTGATGACCATGATGTCAGGACGGGCGATCTGCGCAAGCCGCCTCATGTCCCCGAAATGGCTCACGCCCATCTCCAGCACCGCGATCTCATGCTCATCCCGGAGCCGCAGCACGGTAAGCGGAAGCCCCAGGTCATTGTTGAAATTGCCCTCGGTCTTCAGGGTGCGGAACCTGACTGCCAGGACGTTCGCGATCATCTCCTTGGTGGAAGTCTTCCCCACCGAGCCCGTGATCCCGACCACAGGGATCTTCAGGATCTTCAGATATGCCTCCGCAATGCGCCCCAGCGCCGCCTGCGTGTCATTCACCTCGATCCAGGCGCGGAACATACGCTTTCCGGAGCCCTTCTGACCGAACAGGTCCTCCCGCTCCAGATAGCGCTCGGACAGGACGCACAGCGCTCCTTTTTCAAATACCGAAGCGATAAATGAGTGGCCGTCAGCCCGTTCGCCTACGATGGCCCCGAACAGGGTCCCTTCTTCTGCTTTCCGGCTGTCCGTCGTGACGCTGCTGATCTCAGTTTCCTTCAGTCTGCGGAAAGCCTCTCTTGTCCCGGGCTGCATTTTGCTCAGCCTTCCTTCATCGACCGTCGCGAAGATGCCCTCTCCCGTCAGAAAAGACAGGTGGAGCATTC
>CACZTA010000390.1 GCA_902783935.1 uncultured Lachnospiraceae bacterium
GAGATTCTTGAACGCTTCTGCATCTACGGCGTTTTCTGTGGTATAGTCCTTGATTTTGTCGTACTCGCCGGATTTTACCGCACCCATGAATCCGTCGATGGCGGATTTAATTTTTTGTTCTTTACTGTTGCCGCCGCCGGCTCCGCCGCATGCCGTGAGTACCATCATCACAGCAAGCAGCACAGCCATTACTATGCTTAGTTTCTTTTTCATTTTCCCCTCCGCTGCCATTTACTCCCTGCGAAACCATAGCGCACAGGGATCACAAATCCCTTATAGCTTTACCCTTAGGTATTGAGCCGCTGTTACACGCAGCTCACCACATCCTCCAGGATGAGAGCCGTTAGTTCATCATCCGTTATATCCTTCTTGTTTGCAAGGCGGTTCGCCTGGTTCACGATGGCTTTTTCAAAGAAGTTCCTGACCTCTCTCGCGTTGGCGAAGTTCTCGTCCCCGCTCTCCGCGCGCATCTTGAAATATTCTTCAACAAAGTCCATCGCGTCGTCATCGGCTTTGTAGCCATTCTTATCACACTGGAACTGGAAGATCTTCTTTAGTTCTTCTGCCGTGTAATCGTCGAAATAGATGAATTTATTGAAACGTGATTTGAGACCCGGGTTGGATTTCAGGAACTCCTCCATGAGGTCCGGATAACCAGCGACTATGACCGCGAGGTCGTCCCTGTGGTCTTCCATGCCCTTCAGGAGCGTGTCGATCGCCTCGAGTCCAAAATCGTTCTCGCCGCGTTTTGCGCTGAGAGCGTACGCCTCATCTATAAACAGAACTCCACCTATGGATTTCTTGATGACTTCCTGTGTCTTGAGGGCGGTCTGGCCGACGTAGCCCCCGACGAGTCCGGAGCGATCGACCTCTACGAGCTGTCCCTTTGACAAGACGCCGATCCTGTAGTAGATCCCGGAAAGCAGCCTCGCCACAGTGGTTTTACCTGTTCCCGGGTTACCCGAGAATACCAGATGGAGCGACACGGGAATCTCTTTCATCCCGCGTTCTTTACGAATTTTCATGATTTGCATCAGGTTGACGAGTGAATCGACATCCTGCTTGACTTTTTCGAGACCGATGAGCGAATGAAGCTCCTCCATCAGTTCTTCGAGCGTGCCTATTTCTTCTTCCTTTGCAGCCTCAGCGATCTCGGCGCCAAGCGATTCTCCGCCTTGTTCGCTGCCAAGTTCTCCGCCCTCCACCGGTCCTGTCTTTATCGGCTGAAACGTCGGGTCAAAAGTCGGATCGCCGTTCGCGATGAAGTCTTTGTCCTTTGCCTGGTAGTATTTTCTGACAGTATCGAGGAATCTTGTCAGGCTGTTGACCTCTGCATCGGTCACACTGTCATCGGATGCCAGGAATTCACGGCCGATCATGCCGTAGAATTTATGGATGAGTGTGCAGGACGGCCCGTTGTGCGGTATCTGTTTACGGAACCGCTCGTTGTCGGCGTTAACCACGACGCGCATGAAAAGCGGGACCTCAGTCTCAATCTTCTTGATGCTCGAATCGAGCGTGACAAGCCTTTCGAGGTCACGCGCGGTGTATTGGAAATCGAAACAGTCGTTGATGAACGCTGCCTCAGCGTCGGACGGACCGACATCCTTGGTCGAGAGGTACGCGAGGAACCGGATCGTCTCATCGCGGAATATCTCGTATGTTGTCCTGCGCGAGAAGGGATCCAGTGCTCTGATGCCCAGTGAGTTCCTGTCGAGGCTCTCACAAAGCATCCTGACCGTAACAATAGTTTCTTTCAGCAACATGCTCATGCTCATAACTTCACCTGCTTCCGGCCGGCTTCCCGGCCGTGTTTATTTATCCCACAAAGCTTACTGCCTACGTCATTATCGGCGATATCCTGTACAGCGCGAATTCTCTGTGCCCCAGGCTTTCCGAAGCAGTCTCCCGGCCGCTTGCCGTCTCGATCACTCTCTCAAGAATCGCCTGTCCGGCGTCTTCCAGAGTCAGTGTCCCGTCGATGATCCCCGATAGGTCCATGTCGATATTCTCACCCATGACCCCGACGATCCCGGAATTCCCGGTAACTTTCAGCACCGGTGAAGACGCGAACCCCATGGGGGTGCCGCGTCCGGTCGTAAATATCACGATATGCGCGCCTGCAGCGCTGAGGCCGAGCGTGCACATCAGGTCTGTGCCCGGTGTGTCAACAAAGGTCACCCCCGGCAAAACCGCTTTCCCGCCGAACGGGACTGCGTCCTGTATAGTCTCTTTTCCGATCTTGCAGACCGCTCCGAGAGACTTTTCTTCAATTGTCGTAAGACCGCCTTCTATATTTCCCGGCGACGGGTTTGCGCCGCGGAGGTCGATACCCATGTCGATCGCGGTCTGCTCGACGAATTTGATCCTGTCTGTTATGAATTCAGCGATCGCGGGAGTACGGCTTTGTTTTATGACGATATCCTCCGCGCCCATCAGCTCGGTAGTCTCGCCGAACACTACTTTTCCGCCGAGGCTGCATAACTTCTCCGAGAAAACACCTACAGCAGGGTTCGACGCGATCCCGGACGTGAAGTCCGAACCGCCGCATTCCACGCCGATCGTAAGCGCGGATGGGGCGACTTCCGTCCGTTCCTGCTCAGCCAGCATTTTCTCAAACCTGCGGCATATCTCGATGCCCTTCGTCACGGTCTTTTCTGTGCCGCCGAATTCCTGCATCACAATGAGTTCGACATTCGGCTGCTCCTTCGCGATTTCCTCAAAAAGCACGTGCGGCCTTATCTCTTCGCATCCGAGCCCGATCACGAGACATGCCCCGTTATTCGGGTGCGTTCCCATCAGTGCAAGGCACTTCTGCGACAGCACGAGGTCGTCCCCCGGCTGGTCACAGCCGTATGGATGCGCGTAGCTGTCCGCAGTTTCGACCGCGCCTGCTATCGCGTCCGCGATGTGGTTGACGCAGCCTACCGTCGGTATCACAGCGATCCTGTTTCTTATCCCGTAGGTCCCGTTCGCCCTCGGGTACATCATCAGCTTCTTCACCACAATCCCCCTTGTTTTGACCGGGTCAGGCACAAGCCCAAGCCTATGCCATGATCGGCGCGATCCTATAGAGCGCGAACTCCCTGTGCCCGAGCCTCTCAGAAGCTGTTTCAAGCCCGTTTGCCGTATCTATCACACGGTCGAATATCTCTTCTCCGGCTTCCGCCAGGGTAAGATCTCCGTCGACTATTCGCGAAAGGTCTATATCTATATTCTCGCCCATGACCCCGACGATCCCGGAGTTTCCGGTAACTTTGATGACGGGC
>CACZTA010000391.1 GCA_902783935.1 uncultured Lachnospiraceae bacterium
AGCGTCCAGTCCATCTTCTCAACGGAGGAATAGACGCTCAGGATCATGAACGGCAGCAGCGCGTAGATCATGCCGAACACGACCATGTTGTAGGTATACAGGAGCTTCAGGGGCTTATCGATGATGCCCAGTCCCTGCAGGATTATGTTCAGGACGCCTTTGGTCCTGAAAACGATGATCCAGCCGTTCATCCGGACCAGCTCCGAGGTCCAGAACGGGATCATCACGAGCAGCATCATCAGGCCGCGCTGTTTTTTGCCGAGCTTCGCCATGTAATAGCCGTACGGGTATCCGACAGCCACATTGACGAGTGTCGAGACAAGCGCAAGCTTCAGGGAATTCCTGAATGTATTCAGGTAGAGCGGATCCAGGATCTTCGTATAATTGCCCGTCGTAAACTCATTGACAAATCCCCAGACTTCCGCTTTCGTCATGACACTTAAGAAAAACATGTACAGGATCGGCACAAGGACAAAAATGACCGTAAACGTATAGAGCGGCATGAGCAGCGGCCATGCGCGGTTCTCTTTTCTCCCCGGCGTCCTTTCTTTCGTACGGGCACTCATGATTCCCTGTCCTCCTGTACACTGACGGCATCTGACGCCCTCCAGCCGATCTTTGTCCGCTGTCCGGGTTCAAGTGCGGAATTGATGCCGGAACGGCTCGCGGTGATCTCCTGCCCGTCATCCAGGACGACCAGGATCCGGAGCTGGCCTCCGGCGAAGGATTTTTCTTTGACCGTGCCGCCGAGCACGCATTCGTCCTCGCCGTCGATCAGGATATTTTCGGAGCGCACTGCCCACGTCCCGCTGCTGTTGCGGTAAATATTCGCATTGCCGACAAAATTGGCCACATAACTCGTGACCGGGCGGTAGTAGATCTCGTCCGGCGTCCCGGTCTGTTCGAAGACGCCTCTATGCATCACGGCGATCCTGTCGGACATGTTGATCGCTTCTTCCTGGTCATGGGTAATGTAAATAAACGTGATGCCGAGACTGCTCTGCAGGCGCTTCAGCTCGAGCTGCATCTGCCTGCGGAGCTTGAGGTCCAGCGCGCCGAGCGGCTCATCGAGAAGAAGCACCTCAGGTTCCGCCACAAGCGCCCGTGCGATGGCGATCCGCTGGCGCTGCCCGCCCGACAGTTCCGACGGCATTCTCTTCCCGTACCCTTCAAGCTGAACGAGGGAGAGCATCTCCTCCGCCTTTTTATACCGCTCATTTTTCGACACTTTTCTCAGCCTCAGGGCATAGGCGATATTGTCGAGGACATTCATATTCGGGAAGAGGGCATAATTCTGGAATACCGTGTTGACATTCCGCCTGTTCGGCGAAAAGTCCGTGATGTCCGTGCCGTCCAGAAGGACGCGTCCGCTGTCCGGATCCTCCAGGCCCGCTATAATGCGGATTGTCGTCGTCTTTCCGCACCCGCTTGACCCGAGCAGGGTAATAAACTCCCCGCGTCTCACGGACAGGCTGATTCCTTTCAGGACTTCCGTTCCCTCAAAGCTCTTTCTCAGATCCTGCAGTTCCAGAATCATTTCACTCATGGACACCCCCCTCTCGCGGAATCCGGGCTTAGAAATTGCTCCCTCTTTCATCAAAGCGGGAGCATCATCGTCAGGTCATGATAGAAAACATATACCATCAATATGATCAAAAGGATAGCCATTACTGTCTGGATCGCCGCCTCCACGTTCTGGTTGAGCGGTTTTCCCCTGACTGCCTCGAAGAAGATCAGGACCAGCCGCCCGCCGTCAAGCAGCGGGATCGGCAGGAGGTTCATGACACCGAGATTTGCCGACAGGAGGATCACGAGGTTAATCATGTTCATCCACGTCATCAGCGGGCCTTCGGCTTTCGCCTGCTCATAGGTCGTCCCGACGATATCAGCGACCCCCACGGGGCCTGACAGGTCGTCGACGGTAAACCGGCCGGTAAACATGGATCCGACGGATTTCAGCGTGCTCCAGATCCAGTAATACACTTCAACCGCACTGTACTTCAGCGCCGCGGGAGGGGATACCTTCACTCTCCCGAGGTTGTACGAAAACCCGGGATAGACGTTATCTCTGAAGACAGGGGTCACAGCCGTTTCACGCTCTCTTCCGGCGCGCTCTGCAGTAATACGGAGAGCGGAACCGTCCATCGGGTGCTCTTTGAAGTAATTGTACAGATCTTCTCCCGTGCCGACCGGTGTCCCGTCAAT
>CACZTA010000392.1 GCA_902783935.1 uncultured Lachnospiraceae bacterium
ACAGGCATGATCAGGCCGACATGGTCGTCCATGTTCCAGAGGTATTCATCATCAACGATGAAATCCTGCCCGAGCCCCGTCCGGACGACATAACTGTAATGATCGCCTTTATAGACCAGGTTGCTGATATACCCGTCCACAAGGCCTTCATCCACCTGGTCGGTCATACTGATATCCTCAGGACTGATCGCCGCCATGATCCTCGTTTTTTCCGGATCGATCACATCGCCGTCCTCATCCACGAGCGTCCCGTCCTCACGCCGGCTCGATCCAGCGATCAGCTTCGTCACGCTGGTCTTCAGGCGCTTCCCGTTCAGCTCCAGACGGAAATCGGGCCGGATGTCCGCCAGGAAATAATTCGTATTGTCACCGCTGACAATGATGTGAATGTTATCCGGATCCACCTTCATCCCGATGGATGCGCCCACCTCCGGAGCCCGGACGGACTGGATCACTACCTCATTCTTGCCCGACATCACCGTTATTTCATAATGAATCCCCTTGAAAATAACCGAGATGACTTCGCCTTTAATGGTCCCTTCTTCCGGTGTTGTAATGATAATATCTTCCGGACGGACAACTGCCGTGATATGCGTGCCCTTCTCCACATCGTCCACACAGGCAAACTCGCCGCCGCAGAAACGGGCTTTCAGATGGTCGGTCATAATCCCGTTGAACAGGTTGCTGTCCCCGATAAAGTCCGCCACGAAGACGGTCTTCGGTTCATTGTAGATGTCTTCCGGCGTACCGATCTGCTGGATTCTGCCTTCCGACATGACCACGATGATGTCCGACATTGTCAGCGCTTCCTCCTGGTCATGGGTGACATAGATAAAGGTGATCCCGAGCTGCTCATGCATTTCCTTCAGTTCAAGCTGCATTTCCTTCCGCATCTTCAGGTCGAGCGCCCCGAGAGGTTCGTCGAGGAGGAGGATTTCCGGTTCATTGACCAGTGCCCGGGCAATCGCCACGCGCTGCTGCTGGCCGCCGGACAGTGTCGATACGGCACGCTTTTCAAAGCCCTCCAGATCAACGAGATCGAGGACATGCTTCACCTTCTTTGTAATCACATCAGCGGGTGTTTTCTTCTGGCGGAGGCCGAAGGCGATATTCTCATAAATGTTCATATGCGGAAACAGGGCATATCGCTGAAACACAGTATTGATCGGCCGCTTATAGGGCGGAAGATCCGCGATATTCCGCCCGTTCAGGAGGATCTCTCCTTCCGTCGGGGCTTCGAAGCCCGCGATCATGCGGAGGGTCGTCGTCTTGCCGCAGCCCGACGGCCCGAGGAATGTGACGAATTCACCCTTCCGTACATACAGATTAAAATCCGATACGGCTTTGAATCCGTTATTATAAACCTTTGAAATATTCTTCAGTTCGATAATCTTTTCATCACTTCTTGCCATGCCCGTTTCTCCCGCACTGATTCAAGAATAGACCGGCGTCTCTCACACCCTCCGCGAGTCCGCCGCATCAGCAATTATACCATGAAGTGCCGGCAATGTAGAGAAGTTTCAGCTCAATGGTGAAATCTCACATATTCGGCAGGTATCTCTCCCTTTTTCTGTTGCAGAAGAGAGAAAATTGTTCTACAATTTCTATATATACCCTGATGCCCGGAAGCATATTTCAGGCGCCAGTTAAAAGGAACCGGAAGCAATTTACCAAGATTCACAGAAGGGAAGGAGACGCCATGTTTGGAAGCCGTAAAATCCAGGAACTGGAGTATAAGCTCCGTGAAGCAGCAGACAGTCTTGACAAGGTAAACCGCGAGAAAAAAGAGCTTGAGCAGAAGATATCAGAAGCTGCCGTCAAAGCAGCCAATCTGGAATCAAAACTGTCAGAGGCTTCTTCCAAAGCAGCTGAGCTGGAATCAAAACTGTCAGATTCCGCTGCCACCATTGCCGAACAGGCATCAAAGCTGACGGATTCCGCTTCCACCATCGCCGAGCAGAAATCAAAGCTGACAGATTCTGCTTCCAGAATTGCCGAGCAGGAGTCCATGCTGGCAGATTCCGCTTCCAGAATAACCGATCTGGAATCAAAACTCGCAGAATCCGAACTGGAACAGCTGAAAACCCAGACCCGCACGACGCAGGCGGAATTTGAAGGGTTGAGAGACCTGTATTCCAGAAAGGTGAAAGAGTTTGACGACACCGTAAGTGAAAAAGAACAGGAATTCGCAAAAGAAGACGCCAGAAAGAGACTTGACCTGGAAAAAGAAATCCAGGGAACTCTGAAAGATAATGAAGACTTTGTGAGCAATACCGTCAAGCAGTTCAGCGAGAGCTACAATTATTATCTCCGTCAGATCAAGCTGCTCATGGACGCTCTCGGCGATATCGCCGTCCATACGGGCGAAACCCTGTTCTCAAAGGAGAACGCGGGCCGGAACCTGCTGACCTCGATCGGACAGGAAATTGTCACCAGGCTGAACTCGGATACAGACGGGCTCCGTGCAGAGGACGATGAAAGCGGCCTCGTGGTCATCGGCAACCTGAAGGAAGAACCGGCACCTGAAGAAGAACCCGCTCCCGAATGCGAAGCATGCGAAGAGGAAGCTGCTCCCGAGTGTGAAGCCTGCGAAGAAGAAGCTGCTCCCGAGTGTGAAGCATGCGAAGAGGAAGCTGCTCCCGAGTGTGAAGCATGCGAAGAGGAAGCTGCTCCCGAGTGCGAGGCTTGCGAAGAGGAAGCTGCTCCCGAGTGTGAAGCATGTGAAGAGGAAGCTGCTCCCGAGTGTGAAGCTTGCGAAGAGGAAGCTGCTCCCGAGTGTGAGGCTTGCGAAGAGGAAGCTGCTCCCGAATGCGAGGCTTGCGAAGAGGAAGCTCCTGCTGAACCGGCGGAGGAAGAAGCTCCTGCTGAAGAGTAACCTGCTGTTAACAGAGGGACTGCCATACGGCAGTCCCTTTTTTGTTATTGCGATATATCATTCATCTACGAAATCTTTTCCGCCGCACGGGCAGCTCCCGCCATGCAGCACTCCCGGAAAGAAGCGCCTCCTAGCAGTGCGGCGATAAATCCCGCCACAAAATAATCTCCTGCCCCCGTCGTATTGATAACACGGACGGGAACAGCAGGAATATGGAAAAACCCGGAACCGTTCTTTGCATAGCACCCTTCCGGGCCGGCCTTCACCACCACATTCCGGACGCCGTATGACAGGAAGACGTCCGCCATTTTCTCATAATCATCCTCACCCGAATAAAAAGCTGCTTCGCGTTCATTCGGGAAAATATAATCGATATACGGAAGCACCTCCCTGAATTCCGGCAGCGCAAGCTGCTTAAAGAGAGGCAGCTTTGTGTCGGCGCAGACGACCGATCCCTGTGCTTTTGCTGTCCGCGCCAGTTCCGCAAGTACCTCAGGGTCATCAAGCGGCGCCCGGAACAGGCTGCAGAGAGAGACCAGCTTTACTCCGACAATCAGGTCCGGTGACGGACGGAAGCCCGGCAGCTTCACCGCCTGTGAGCTGATCGAGCTCCGGCTCCCGTCGCGCTCCACGAAGATATTGGCGACCGGCGTCTCGAAAGCCTCCCCCATCCTGACAATTCTCGATGTATTGACGCCCTTCGTTTCCAGCGCGCGGATCAGAAGGCCTCCCGCCGCATCATCTCCGACGGCAAATGCGGGAGCGACAGAGCATCCCGTTTCCGTCAGCGCGATACTTTCATTGACCGCATCCCCGCCCGGCTGGAGTTTTATGCTCTCTGCCGAAGAGGCCTCCGGTCTTGCCGCACCCGGGATCCGGTTCCTTGTTATACAGTCTATGACCGCCTGCCCGAGGCACACAATGTCCGGATTATTCCCTGCCTGCCCGCCATACTCTTTCATAGATCTCTCCGTCCTTCTTCTTAAGCCGCATTATTCCACTGTCACGCTCTTTGCGAGATTTCTCGGTTTATCGACATCGAGACCTCTCGCGACACTGAGATAATAACCGAGAAGCTGCAGCGTGATCACCGCAAGCGACGCCGCAAAATGCTCATCTGTCTTCGGTATGTAAACCGTGAAATCAGCCGTATCCTCGATCGAATAATTCCCGTAAGTCGTCAGTCCCATGAGGTAGGCGCCGCGGCTCCTGCATTCCACCATATTGGAAACAGTTTTTTCATAAAGCCGGCTCTGCGTGAGCACGCCGATCACGAGGGTGCCGTCCTCCACCAGGCTGATCGTCCCGTGTTTCAGTTCCCCGGCCGCATACGCCTCGCTGTGGATATACGATATTTCCTTCATCTTGAGACTGCCTTCCATACAGATCGCATAGTCAATCCCTCGGCCGATAAAGAAAACATCACTTGCATTTGCATATTTCGACGCGAACCACTGAATACGGCCCTTGTCTTCAAAGATGCGGTTGATTTTTTCCGGCAGCATCTCCAGTTCCTGCAGCATCGCATCATACCGCTCCTTATCAAGCGTTCCCCTCACGAGCCCGAACTGCATGGCCAGCATATAGCATACCGCGAGCTGCGCCGAGTAAGCTTTGGTCGTTGCGACGGAGATTTCCGGCCCCGCCATCGTATAGAGCACGTGATCCGCTTCTCTGGCGATACTGCTGCCGATCACATTGACGATTGCGAGCGTTTTCGTTCCAAGCCCCTTCGCCTCCCGCAGCGCTGCAAGAGAATCGGCTGTTTCGCCCGACTGGCTGATGATGATCACCAGCGTGTGAGGATCCAGGATCGGTTTTCTGTA
>CACZTA010000393.1 GCA_902783935.1 uncultured Lachnospiraceae bacterium
TCAACAAGAAGGGCCAGGGCCCGGCATGGGGCAACTCCCTGTTCGAAGATGCTGCTGAGTACGGCTATGGTATGGAACTCGCCCAGAAGGCGATCCGCGAAGGCCTGAAGAGCAAAGTTGAAAAGCTTGTCGCAGCAGGTATCGCTGCAGAAGAAGGCCAGAAGTATCTGGATACCTTCAAGAGCGGCGTCCTGAACGGCGCAGCTTCCGAAGCACTCGTTGCGGCTCTTGAAGGCTGTGATGATGCTGACGCGAAAGACATCGTTGCAAAGAAAGACTTCCTGGCAAAGAAGAGCCAGTGGATCTTCGGCGGCGACGGCTGGGCATATGATATCGGCTACGGCGGCGTGGATCATGTCCTTGCTTCCGGCCACGACGTCAATGTCATGGTCTTCGATACGGAAGTTTATTCCAATACAGGCGGACAGTCCTCCAAGGCGACTCCGACCGGTGCGGTGGCACAGTTCGCGGCAGCCGGCAAGGAAACCAAGAAGAAAGACCTCGCAGGCATGGCGATGACCTACGGTTATGTCTATGTTGCACAGATTGCGATCGGCGCTGATTATAACCAGACCGTCAAGGCAATCGCAGAAGCAGAAGCTTATGACGGCCCGTCACTGATCATTGCGTACGCTCCGTGCATCAACCACGGCATCCGCAAGGGCATGGGCAAGTCCATCACCGAGGAAGAACTGGCAGTCAAGGCCGGCTACTGGTGCAACTTCCGCTACAATCCGGCGCTCAAGGCAGAGGGCAAGAACTGCTTCACGCTTGACTCCAAGGCTCCGACAGGATCCTACGAAGAGTTCATCATGGGCGAAGTCCGTTACAGCTCTCTCAAGAGATCCGATCCGGAACGTGCAGCACGCCTGTTCGCTAAATCTGAAGAAGAAGCGAAGGAAAGATACAATAACCTCACCAGACTGGTCGATTATTACAAGCCGTGATACTGACAGTATCCCCCTGGATACGCAGTCTGAGGCCGGGCACATTGTGCCCGGCTTCTTTTTATGTTATAGTAAGCGATATTAACGCAACAAAAACTGTGCATTAATGCAGGGATGCACACGACTGCGAGAGGAATATATGTTAAAACTACTGATCCTGGCACTGATCCTTCTGGTTATGCCTGTTCTCTTCGGTATACCGTTCAATGAAAAGAGCGATCTCACGGTATACCGCCTCATTCCGTGCTGGTGCTGCGGATGGACAATTATGTATGCAGTATCATTTTTCCTGGGAGTGACCGGGATTCTCACCGGCATGTCCCTTGATATGCTGACGGTTGTCTGGTGCGCATGCATGCTTGCCGTGTCTGCTTTCTCTGTTTTCTTTCTGCTGAGGAGGAGAGAGGATCTTGCCGGTGCATTCAGTTTTCCCCGGCGGTATTCTCTCACGGAAGCAGCTGCTTTTCTGATGACCGCGGGACATGCGATTGTCACTTTTCTCATGATGCATGTGGACGATGACGATATTGCATACGTTGCCGCAGTCACCACATCCGTCGATACAAACACATTGATGAAATATGATGCCGTGACAGGCCATCTCATAACGGACTATGCGGCCAATGACATGAACAGGCTGGTATCGGCGCCCCTGTTTGCTTTTTATGCGGTTGTGTCGAAGCTGACGGGAATCCGTCCCGCTGCGCTGTGCCATACATTTATTCCCCCTGTACTGACGTTCCTATTTTTTGCGGCAGCCGCCTGTGCGGGAGCCGAACTGTACCGGGAAGACCGGATAAAGGCAGGCCTTTTTACCTGTTTCGTGATCCTGGCCAGTATGTTTTCCTATGTGTCCGTCTATACGGCGGGGACATTCCTGATGATCCGGAGCTGGCAGGGCAAGGCACAGATCGCCGGATTTATTCTCCCGTTTCTGTTTTATCTTTTTATGCGGGTACTGCGAAAAGGGAAAATGGGTCTCCCGGAAACCGTACTGGTTTTTACAACTCTCAGCGCCGCCTGCCTTATGTCGACGATGGGGGCGCTGATTGCGGCCATGACAGCAGCCGTCCTAAGTGCCGTGACAGCCATCCTTCTGCGGAAGGCGGATGTTCTGCTGAAGTGCGCGGCCTGCCTTCTGGTCCCGCTGGCATCTGCGGTCCTCTATATGAAGCTGTAGGAAAGAGCGGGCGGATGTCTGCCATGAATATTTAAAAGGGAGGAAGCATGCTGTGAAAGATGCAGCAGAACTGATATATACTTCAGCGGCGAGGATTTTTCCTTCAGTCTGGCTTTACATGCTCATCTGTCTGGCCGCTGTTTTTGCGCTCATAAGGAGAAAAACCGCCCAGGCTGTGCTTGCCGGTGCGGCGGCACTTCTCTTTATGGCTGTCTTTTTCTGTCCTCTGACAGCTCTTTTTTTCGGAAGGCTGATGAGAGAAGGAGAAGTATACTGGAGACTTTTCTGGCCTGTGCCGTATCTTTTCCTGATCGCATATGCGGGGACAGAGATCGTTTTTTCTTCCGGGAGGACCGCAGTCAGGCTGCTCCTTGCGGCCGCCGTGTGTGCTGCTGTGGTATTCGGCGGAAGGGGAGTATACCGGCAGGATGTCTTTCAGAAAGCCGTAAGCCGGGAAAAACTGCCGCAGATAACGATGACGGCCGTATCCGTCATTAATGAAAACGCTGAAAAAACCGGGAATTCTTATAAAAAAGTAAGTGCACCGATTGATATCCGCTGCCAGATCAGACAGGTCGATGCGACGATCTACGGTGCGGCATCCAGGTATTTTCACCGCGAAGGGGAAGACCCGGATGATTCCGCCGTCTATTATCACAATATTGTGAGCGGAATTGCCCCCGATACCAGGCACAGGATCTGCCTGTACCTCGAGTATCTGGAAGCGAATTACGTAGTTACCAGGGAGGAATACGGCTTCCGTACGGATCTTGAAAAAGGCGGGTTCGATCCGATTTATGAAGTGGACGGATGGGAAATCTGGTACAGTCCGTCAATCAGGAACACAAAACACACGGATGATTACGCCTGAAAACAAAAAGGAGCTAAGATCAGATGACAGAGATGACAAAAAAAATCACGGACGCTTATGAAGTGATAATGAGAGAGGATCTGACGGATATCGGAGCAGAAGGAATCCTCCTTAAGCACAGGCGCTCCGGTGCGCGCGTCATGCTTCTTCCCTGCAGTGACGACAACAAGGTTTTTTCCGTTTCTTTCCGGACTCCCCCGGCTGATTCGACCGGTGTCGCCCATATAATCGAACACACGGTTCTCTGCGGCTCGGAGGCATTCCCGCTGAAGGATCCTTTCGTGGAACTGGTCAAGGGGTCCCTGAATACCTTTCTTAATGCCATGACATTTCCGGATAAGACGATGTACCCGGTGGCAAGTACAAATGACGCGGATTTCAGGAACCTGATGCACGTTTACCTGGATGCGGTATTCCGCCCGGAGATCTACCGCGAGAAGAATATATTCCGTCAGGAGGGGTGGCATCATGAGCTGGAGAATGCAGAATCTCCGCTTACCCTGAACGGGGTTGTCTATAACGAGATGAAGGGCGTCTTTTCATCTGCCGACTCCGTCCTTGAGAGAGAAACGATGAATGCGCTTTTTCCGGACACGGCCTACGGGGTGGAATCCGGCGGCGATCCGGCGGCGATCCCGGAACTGACTTATGAAGCCTATCTTGATTTTCACAGGCGCTATTATCATCCGTCCAACAGCTACCTGTATCTGTACGGGGATATGGATCCTGAAGAGACGCTTTCTTTTATTGACGCCGAATATCTCTCGCATTATGAGGTGCAGCCGGTGGATTCCGCAGTCCGTATCCAGGCTCCGTTCAGCGGGATGAAGACGGTGCGGCACCTGTACCCGGTAACCGATCCCGGAGAAGAAGACAGTTATTATCTTTCCTGGAATGCAGTCGCCGGCAATTACGCGGATATGAAAGAAATGCTCGCTTACTCCGTACTGGACTATGCCCTGTTTTCCGCTCCCGGTGCACCGGTCAGGCAGGCCCTGATCAATGCGGGTATCGGCAAAGATGTTTACGGAGAGTTTAACGACGGAATTCTCCAGCCGTATTTTTCCGTCATTGCCAAAGACGTCAGCGCGGAAGATACCGGCCGTTTTGCCGGCGTCTTAAAGGAAGCGCTTGAGAAAGAAGCTGAAAAAGGGATCGAGAGAAAAGCACTTCTTGCAGGAATCAACTATCTGGAATTCCAGTTCAGGGAAGCGGATTACGGGCGCTATCCGAAAGGACTCATGTACGGGATGGATGTCATGGATACCTGGCTGTATGATGACGGGAATCCGTTCGGGGCGCTGAAGAGACTGGACGCTTTTGAATCTTTAAGAAAAGCGGCGGAAGAGGGATACTTCGAGGATCTCGTCCGCAGGAGCTTTCTTGAAAACCCGCACAGTGCACTCGTGATCCTGGAGCCGAAAGCCGGACTTATGCAGGAGAGGGAAGCAGCGGTGGAAGCAGGCCTGGAAGAACTGAAAAAGAGCCTGTCAGACGCTGAACTGAAGCAGATCGCAGATGAGACGGCACAGCTGAAGACCTGGCAGGAAACGCCTGACAGCCAGGAGCTGCTCGAAACGATCCCGCTCCTCAGCCGCTCGGATATCCGGCGGAAGATCCGCCCGTTCTCCAACATACCGGAAACAGTCATATGGAAGGATCAGGCCGGTACGGAGAGAAAGACGGACATTGTTTTTCATAAATCGCCCGCCAACGGAATCATTTATCTTGACCTGCTCTTCGATATCAGGCATATACCCGCGGAAGACCTGCCTTATGCCGGCCTTCTGAAGAGCCTTCTGATGAACATGAATACGGAGAATTACAGCTATACGGATCTCAATAATGAGATCAATTCCGTCACCGGAGGAATCAGCTGTGCGATATCCGTATTTGAAAATGCGGACGATATTCACGATTATCACGCATGCTTTGCCGTCAGGGGCAAAGCGCTCCGCTCCAAATGTGATGCGATGATGGACCTGATGTCCGAGATTATGCTCCGCACAGATTATTCTGACCGGAAGCGCCTGAAGGAGATCATTTCGCAGACCCGGATCCAGCTGCAGACGGTACTCCAGCAGTCAGGGCACACAGCTGCCGCGCTCCGTGCCGGGGCTTATTATTCGGAGTCGTCTGCCTTCTCCGAGTATATAAACGGAATCTCGTTTTACCGGTTCATAAAAGATCTCGAGGAGCATTTCGATGAATGCGCCGGCAGTGCGGAAGAGAAGCTGAGGGCGCTTGCCGGAATGATTTTCAGGGGTGACCTGCTGACGGTCAGCTGTACGTCTGAAGAAGAAGACTTTGAAACGGTCCGCGCCCTGATCGGCCGCTGCACGCCGGAAGAGGGGAAGGACCGGCCTGAAAAAGCAGACATACCGGTACTCGGTAAAAGAAATGAAGGATTTAAAACAGCCGGACAGGTGCAGTTCGTTGCCATGGGCGGTTTTTTCGCCGACAGGGGAATTCCTTATACCGGTGATATGATGATCCTGCGGCAGATTCTAAGCTATGAATACCTGTGGCAGAATGTGAGGGTCCTGGGCGGAGCCTACGGCTGCGGAGGTTCACTCAGAAAAACCGGGGACGGCGTATTTACGTCATACAGAGATCCGCATCTGAAAAGGACAAAAGAAATATTTGAAGGGATTCCGGATTATCTCAGGTCTTTTGATGCGGACGAGCGCACGATGACCAAGTTTATTATCGGGACGATGAGCAGTGTGGATCAGCCCCTCACCCCGGCTGTTTTCGGCAGCCTTTCCATGCATGCATATATCAGCGGCACAACGGATGAGGAACGGCAGCGGAACAGGAACCAGATCCTTGACGCGACAGCCGGATCAATCAGGAAGCTTGCGGATGCGGCGGAGGCGGTCCTTAAGAACGGCTGTATCTGCGTGATCGGCGGGGAGCAGATGATAGAAAAAGACAGGGATGTCTTCCTGACAGTAGAAAACCTGTTGTGAATTAAACGGACTTAAGAGGAAAAAATGAGTGAATTGAAATCAGGCTTTGCCGCGATTATCGGCAGGCCGAATGTCGGCAAATCGACACTGATGAATCATCTGATCGGACAGAAAATCGCCATCACTTCGGACAGGCCGCAGACGACCAGGAACCGGATTCAGACAGTCTATACGGACGACCGCGGCCAGATAATATTTGTTGACACACCCGGCTTCCTCAGAAAAGCAGGGAACAGGCTCGGGGAGTATATGATGGAGGTGTCGGCCGGCACGCTGGCAGACGCGGATGTTGTATTGTGGCTGATTGAGCCGTCTTCCTATATCGGCGAAGGCGACAGGGAGATCGCCGCAGCGCTGAAAAAAGTAAAAACGCCGGTGATCCTCGTTATCAACAAAATTGATACCGTTAAGAAAGAGCAGCTGCTCGGTATTATCGACAGCTGGAAGGATCTCTGTGCATTTGCCGAAATCGTACCGGTGTCAGGCCTGAAGGAAAAAAATCTTGATGACCTGACGGATGTCGTTTTCCGCTATCTGCCGGAGGGCCCGCTCCTTTTTGATGAGGAGACGCTGACGGATCAGCCCCTGAGGGACATCGCTTCTGAAATCATCAGGGAAAAAGCCCTGCTGTGTCTGAAGGAGGAGGTGCCCCACGGCATTGCCGTGACGATCGAAAAGTATACACAGAGGGATGACGGCCTGACTGAGATTCAGGCATCGGTGATCTGTGAGCGGGACAGCCACAAGGGGATCGTGATCGGGAAAGGCGGCGCCATGCTGAAAAGGATAGGGACACTGGCGAGACGGGAAATCGAAGAACTGACGGGAGGAAAAGTTTTTCTGAAATTATTCGTCAAGGTCCGGCGCGACTGGAGAGATAATGAACTCCTCCTCACGAATTACGGGTATCACAGGAAAAAGAACGTATGAGGGACGCACTGAGCCTGAGCGGGGTTGTGCTTGAGGCGAGACCGGTGGGGGAATATGACAGGAGACTTGTGCTGCTGACGCGTGAAAGAGGACGCATAACGGCGTTTGCAAGAGGGGCGAGGCGCACGAAAAGCCCTCTTCTGGCTGCAACAAACCCGTTCGTTTTTGCGGTTTTTACACTGTACGAAGGAAGGGACGCATATACGCTTGTGCAGGCGGATGTAAGGGATTATTTTACATCGCTTGCATCGGCAATCCCAGGCGTTTTTTACGGTTTTTATTTCCTTGAGCTCGCCGGATGGTACACGAGGGAAGGACTTGAAGCGGGAGAAATCGTCAACCTCCTGTTTGTTTCTCTCCGCGCACTTGTGAGGGACCTTCAGCCGGTGGAAATGATCCGCAGTATTTTTGAGCTGCGGATGCTCTCGGA
>CACZTA010000394.1 GCA_902783935.1 uncultured Lachnospiraceae bacterium
CTGGGGACATCGGATATCGCACTCAGGAGATTCCTCCCGGCACTCACGAAGTGTCCCGAAATCGAATACGCCGGCGTCGCATCCCGAACACCTGAAAAAGGAAAAGCCTTTCAGGAGGCTTTCGGCGGAAAGATATACGGCTCATATGATGAACTCGTCGCTGACCCGGAGCTTGACGCGGTCTATGTGCCGCTTCCGCCTGCGCTCCATTTTGAATGGGGCAAAAAAGTCCTGGAATCCGGCAAGCATCTTCTGATGGAGAAACCATTCACTACGAATGCGGAAGACACCGCCTTGCTTTTGGACCTCGCCGACGCGAGCGGCCTTGCGGTCCACGAGAATTACATGTTTCTCTACCATTCGCAGCTTGCCGCGATCAAAAAGATGATAGCGGACGGGGAACTCGGGGACATCAGACTTTACAGGATGTCATTCGGTTTCCCGAAACGCGGGGCGAATGATTTTCGCTATAACAAAGCCCTCGGCGGCGGCGCACTTCTCGACTGCGGCGGATATCCCGTCAGGCTCGCCTGCGAACTTCTCGGTGAAACCGCGCACGTGGTGCAGGCCCGGCTGGGATTTGCCGCAAAAGATACGGGTAAAGACAAAGCTAAAGACGCGGTCGACCTGTACGGAAATGCCGTACTTGAAAACAATGACGGAATCACGGCGCAGGTCTCGTTCGGCATGGACAACGCGTACCAGTGCACACTTGAGGTATGGGGGAGCAAAGCGACTTTGATCGCGCCGAGGATTTTTACCGCAGGAGCGGGCTTTGTTCCGGAAATAACGATAAGGACGTCGACTGACGAGAAGCAGGTCAAACTTGCGGAAGACGACCAATTCCTGCACTCTATAGAACTCTTTGTGAAAAAGTGCCGCGCGGCTGAAAAAATCGCGGCGGAACTTGAAGCGGACGAGCAGAAAACCCGCGAGCAGATTCTTTCAGAGGATATGCCCGATCCCGCCGATCACGCGATTTTCCGTCAGGCACTGAGAATAGACGCAATAAGGGCATTCGACAAAGACTGAGCGACTGTATAACCGGCACCTTTCAAATATATGGGAAAAGGCCGAAAATCAACAGGGGGAAAAGAAATGATACCTTTCAACAAAGCCACGATAACAGATCTCGAAGAGCGTTACGTGATAGACGCGATGCGCAACAGTAAGCTTTCTGGCGACGGAAAATATACGATGCGTGTTTATGAGCAGATCAGGGAACGTTTCGGGATCAAGGACATCCTGCTCACGACCTCCGGCACCACGGCGCTCGAGATGTCGGCGATACTTATCAATCTGGACCCGGGCGACGAAGTCATCGTCCCCTCCTTCACATTCTCATCGACAGTCAACGCGTTCCTTCTCAGGCGAGCCAAGCCTGTGTTCTGCGATATCAGACCGGACACGTTCAATATGGATGAGAACCTTATAGAATCCCTGATCACGCCAAATACAAAAGCAATCTACTGCGTCGACTACGCGGGCATTCCCTGCGACATGGACGTGATCAATGCGATCGCTGACAAGCACGGGCTGTTCGTCATAGAAGACGCCGCCCAGGCGATCGGCTCGAAATACAAAGGACGTTGGGCCGGCACGCTTTCCGAATTCGGCTGCTTCTCATTCCACGAGACCAAGAACTACGTCATGGGTGAAGGCGGAGCGATAGTACTCAACGAAGAAAAATACCTCGACCGCGCCGAGATAATCCGCGAAAAAGGAACCAACCGCCGGCAGGTCCTGAAAGGCTGGACAGACAAATACACCTGGCACGATATCGGTTCCTCGTTCCTTCCGTCCGACGTCCTCGCTGCTATCCTGAGCGCGCAGCTCGACAGATACGACGAGATCATGGACAAGAGGATGCGCGTCTGGAACGCTTACCACGAACAGCTCAAGCCGCTCGAAGACCGCGGCGATCTCAGGCTCGCGATAGTTCCTGATTATGCCGAGCATAACGGTCACATGTACAACATCGTGCTGCCGACAGACGATATCCGCACACACCTCGTGGACTTCCTGAAAGAGCGCGGGATCATGGCTTACATCTGCTACGTACCCCTCCACTCCGCTCCGATGGGCCGCCGCCTTGGCAACAAAGCCGAGGACTGCCCAGTCACGGAAGACCTCGGAAACCGCGTGCTAAGACTGCCTCTCTACGCTGACATGACTGAGGCTGACACGGACAAAGTTATCGCTGCCGTGAATGAGTTCTTCAGATAGACTGCGCTGACTGCTTACACAAAAAGAAATACGGCCGGAAGGTTCACCCTTCCGGCCTTCGTTTTGTCCGATCGATTACTTGACCGTTACATTGATCACTGTGCACACTCCGTTCTGGGCATATGCGTAGACTTTACATTTACCCTTCTTGATACCTTTGATCACGCCCTTGGCTGTGACTGTCGCAACAGCCGCGTTCGAAGTCTCGTAGCTCACAGCGCGGTGTTTCTTGATTTTCTTGCCCGCCTGTTTTGCAGCGAGTTTGAACGTCTTCTTGACCTTGACAGTTACTTTGTTCTTCTTAGCTTTAGTAGTGATTTTTGTCGGATTGCCGACCTTGCCGCCGGTTGTAGCCGCGTGTACGGTCTTAGAAGTCGTTACCACCTTATTGTTTGCGTCGACTGCAACCATCAGGAACTTGTAATATGTCCCCTTCTTGAGTTTCTTGCCGGCGACCTTCTTGACCGTCGTTGACGTTCCGCTCACGGTCGCGAGTTTCTGGTATTTCTTACCCTTGCCGCATGCGTTTGCGTATATGACGTACTGCTTTGCTCCGGCCGCCTTCTTCCAAGTGAGCTTGATACTTGCTGCCTTGATCTTGGATGCTTTGAACTGGAGTGTTCCGAATACAGTTCCTTTAGGATCCTTGTCGTTTGTGAGCGCAAGGATAGCCGCCTCAGCAGACACGGCTGATGCTCCCGGCCCGAATGCTGTGTCGTCTGAACCGCCGGTTTTCGGGAGCGC
>CACZTA010000395.1 GCA_902783935.1 uncultured Lachnospiraceae bacterium
CAAAGATGAAATCGTTTTTGCCCACGGCGCAGTGAAAGCTATGGCTGCGGATATGATGAAGATCGCCAATGACGTCCGCTGGCTTGCAGGCGGTCCCCGCTGCGGCCTCGGCGAGATCCGCATCCCGGAAAACGAACCGGGAAGCTCGATCATGCCCGGCAAAGTCAATCCGACCCAGTGCGAGCAGGTCACCATGGTGGCCGTTCAGGTCATGGGCAACGACGCTGCCATCGGTTTTGCGGCTTCCCAGGGCAATTTTGAGCTGAATGTTTTCATGCCTGTCATCGCCTACAACTTCCTGCAGTCTGTGCGGCTCCTCTCCGAGTCCATCGCTTCCTTCCGGAACAACTGCGCCGTCGGAATCAAGGCGGACAGGGATAAAATGCACCATAACCTCTACAATTCCCTGATGCTCGTCACCGCCCTCAACCCTTATATCGGCTATGAAAATGCGGCGAAGACGGCCAAGCTTGCCTATAAGGAAAACATTTCCCTGAAAGAGGCATGTGTGAAGCTTGGCTTCCTCTCAGCTGAAAGATTTGATGAGGTCTTCCATCCGGAAGAGATGGTGTAAAGATAGTCACATCCTGAAAAACGGATAGAAAAGCATAAAACGATAGAGAAAGAAATGTAAATCGAAAGAATAACAAGAACAGCCGAAAAAAACCTGCGCGGCTTCTGTAATCTTCTGTTCCCTCCTTACCGCTTATCCGGTAAGAGGGAGATTAGATTACAGTGTCCGTGCAGGTTTTTTGCGGATCAGGCTTTATTAAGCCGACATTGCTGCAGGATTGCTGTGGATGGAGAAATTGTCATCCTTCCCGACATACTGTGCACTGCTGAGGCCGAGGATGACCCGTCCGAAATTGCCGAAGAGGAAGAGGAATAATCCGAAGAAGACTCCCTTTCCAAATGACTTTGCAAGCTTCATGCTGAGATTCCAGCGGATGATGAAACTGCCCAGCAGGGCTGCGAGGCTGACAATAGTAAGTGCTGTGCTGTCAATTCCGGTTTTCGACGGAGCACAGGCTGCAGCGACCATAATAAGGATCGCGTTCAGGAAGAACATTCTGCCCTTCCAGCAGATACTATATACATCAAATTCGTTTAAGATGGGAATCAGGCTGTGCCAGCAGGGCTTTCCCGCTTTCCGGAAGAGGAGCCAATTACCTGCGACCGAAAGAACTGCGAATACGATTGAAAAGGCGACAACTGCGACAATGAAATTTTCCATGGTTCATACCCTCCGTTTTTCTGCTGATTTTCTGTTGATTTTTTGCCGTTCACGTTTGACGGCAGGTTCTGTTTATGCGTTTCTGTGATTGATTTGTTTTTTTATTTGATAAACAGATTTTAGCAGACTGTTTGTCACACAAATATCACACGCATACTGTGACGATAAAAGCGCAGTAATAAAATGCGTTCACCAGAAACAGAAAAGAAAAGGAAAGGTATAGGATTGCAGGTCATTGCCCGGGATCCTCAGCCGTCTGCTGTCAGCCCATGGTGACATCCAGGACCATCATGAGGACGAAGCCGAAGGCAAAGGCGACGGGTCCCAGGTTGCTGTGGGGCTCCTCGGACATTTCGGGGATGAGTTCCTCGACCACTACGTACATCATGGCACCGGCGGCAAAGCTCAGAAAGTAGGGCAGAAGGCCGGTGATGAAGGCGGAAGCGATGATCGTGAGGATAGAAGCGATCGGCTCCACGATACCGGAGAGCATTCCGTAGAGGAAGGTGCGGGACTTGCTCATGCCTTCCGCGCGGAGAGGCATGGAGACGATGGCGCCCTCTGGAAAGTTCTGAATGGCAATACCCAGAGCCAGCGCAAGGGCACCGGCGGCAGTGAGGCCGCTGTCGCCGGCCAGCCATCCTGCATAGACGACGCCGACAGCCATTCCTTCGGGAATATTGTGGAGAGTCACGGCGAGGATGAGCTTGGTCGTCCTGCGCATGCCGCTGCGGGGACCCTCTTCCGTACTGTCCAGGTGCATATGCGGGGTGATGAGATCCAGAACCAGCAGG